>JAWOEV010000231.1:0-3513 GCA_046482565.1 Lentisphaeria bacterium
CCCGGCACGGTACTTGACATCTTCCCCCCCCTTCCCCGAAAAACGGCAAAACTGGAAAAAGATTTAGCGTTCAATGAAAAGTTGCCCCAAATCAGCCTCAGGTTTAAAAATTCCGGGCTGACACCGGACACTTGGAACTGTAAAATCAATTTTGAGGCCGAGAATTTTGCCTTTCGCGATTTACCAGTTAGCAAGTTGCAAATTCCATTGGCGATCGGCCCCGACCAAATAAGCACTGATACTGAAATTATTTGTACTGCCGGAGCCCAAAACCGCCAAAGGTTATCTACGCAGGTTGATATAGATATCCAGAAAAAAGAATTTACCGCTTCGGGGAAAGCGAAGGTTTATGCAAAACGCCTAAGCGAAAGCCTGCAGACGTTTACCAAGTCGCCGATCAAAAATTTTACATCACACGGAGTCCCCGCCGAGCTGACCTTTCGCCTGCAGGAATGCCCTCTCTTAAAACCATCCGACTGGAAGGCGGATTTTTCACTCAGGGCAGACGATGTATCTTTTGATACACTCAATTTCAATCACGTAGAAGGGCGGGGTTCGATCACTCCCGAACGCTTGACAATCGCATCTGCAACTGGCGCCTCAGCGGATTTCCAAGATGTAGAATTAACTGATTTTTCTTTAAACCTGAACCGATTCGAAGTTTCGTTCAAGGGCTATTGTCAGGCTGACCCTCTGGTTGTTCAGGCTTTCATACCCAAAGGTCGTAGCAGAGAAAATTATCGGAAGATCTGGAGTGATTTTGACTGGGGCAAAACGAAACCGAAAGCTGAGTTTGAGCGAATCCATTTTAAGGAATTTCCGTCTGGACGCTGGATATTGGAAATCCAAGCCGCAATCCAGGATGATAAAGTGACCTATCGAGGTCTCAAGGCAGATTATGCTGAAGTTTATCTGGATATGCGGTTGCCGCAAAGGATCATCCTTGACAAGCTTAAAGCCACGGCCGGTGACCAGAACGTAAGCGGCAAAATAAAATTAGAGCTCACCGGCGATCCTCTGCTGACTTTTGAAGGAAAAGGTCGCTTTGACCCCTTCCGAGCCTTCTCGGTTATCGGTCCGAAAATGAAAGAACGTTTAACTAAGCTTGACGTGGATGATGCGACTAATACCAGCGTCAAAGGAGCAATCCATTTGCGTGGCGATCCACGCCCCCGAGTTGAAGGACGCCTCAAGGGAGACTGGCTCGAATATCACCCGATTCGGTTCGAGAATTTTACGGCCGACTGGAAAATCGTTGAACATGAACTTAAATGGAATATCCCGGAAGCTACTTTAAGCGGCGGCGCTGCCTCTGTGAGAGGATTTTACAATGGTTTTTTCGGTACTGGCCACCTCGCGCTGGATATAAAAAATGCCAATCTGGCCGGGATAATCAATCGCCTGCAAGAAAAAGAAATGGAGAAAGAAGTTGGAACAATCTCATGCAGTGCCGTCTTGGATACTCAGAATCGCGGCCAAGGCAGTCCACTAAGCTTGAATGGCACCGGTGAAGTGCATATTCGTAACGGTGAATTATGGGATGCCCCAATTCTCAAGAACCTAGGGGATACGCTTGGCATAGCATCACTGGGCCGTATTTCAGAACTGGATGCAGATATTGATTTTAACGGCCATAAAGCAGTAGTTCCGGAATTCTCAACCGACGGTACTCTGCTGGCGCTGTCAGGCAACGGAATATACAACTGGGCCGCCAATTCTCTTAATTTCAAGGTATACGGGCAGGCATTGAAATCCACTAGCTTTGTCCCCTTGGTGTTGAAACCTCTTTCCTGGTTTTTTGAGGCCGAACTCAAGGGAAAGCCGGAAAACTTTAAATGGCAGTTGCTCGGTCCCATACGCCGAATGCTGCCGGGACGCAAAAATAAAAACTGACGACACAAAAGGATGGCATGTATGAAGCTGGGAATTATCGGTGGAAGCGGACTTTATGACTTTAAAGGTGTACAGAACCTTACATACCAGAAGGTCGAAACTCCCTTTGGAAAACCAAGTGACGAGTTGGCATGCGGTACGCTGAACGGCGTGGAAGTCGTCTTCCTCGCCAGGCACGGTCGCGGCCACGCTCTGATGCCCTCGGAAATTAATTTCAAGGCCAATATTTACGCCCTGAAAAAATTAGGGGTTGACCGCATTATAAGCATTTCTGCGGTAGGAAGTTTTAAAGAAGAAATTGCCCCCCGCGATGTGGTGATGGTCGACCAATTCGTCGACCGTACAAAAAACAGTGGTAGCCACACTTTTTTCGGCGATGGAATTGTTGCCCATATCGCTTTTGGCGATCCGGTTTGCCACGACCTTCACAACATTGTCTCAACTATCGCCAATGAAGTTTTGGCACAGAAAGAGGCTGGCCCTGAAGGACGCCCTCCTATGGCCCACCCTTCAGGAACATACCTGAACATGGAGGGGCCGGCATTCTCGACCAAGGGTGAATCATATCTCTATAAAGCATGGGGTATGGATGTCATCGGTATGACAAATCTGGCCGAGGCGAAACTTGCCAGGGAAGCCGAAATGTGTTACTGCACTATGGCTATGGTTACCGATTATGATTGCTGGCATGAAGAGCACGAGGCCGTTTCCGTGGACTTAGTCGTTAAAACTCTGCTGGAGAACGCTACCACTGCCCAGGAAATAATCCGGCAAGCTGTGACGCGTATATCCGAAAACCCCGATTGTCAGTGCAGATCCGCGCTCAAAAATGCCATCATTACCAACCCAGACCATTTTCCGCAAGAGACTGAACAAAAGCTCGAGTTGCTGTTGGTTTAATACAAGTCCAGTTAGACGCCATGCGAAAAGGGTTGGGCCTGGCTGTTGAGTTCAAAACGCCGCCGCCGGGCTTGCCCCGGTGGAGCGAACGTTTGGGGAAAAAGACAAGCGCCGCACATTTCCCCAAACTTTCGCACCACTGCCGCAAGGACAGTGGAGGCGTTTGATCTCAGAACAATGGTAAAACCCCTTTTCGCGGACGGTCTAGTTAAGCTTTTGCAGAAGCCCCAAAAGCGCGCGTGCTGAGGGGTGCCTCGGCGAGTCTGCCCCGCTTATGGCCCGAGTCATCCAAGTCATCACGGTTTATTTACGAAGAGACCGGGAACGTCTTCAGCCAGAACTTCGGCAATTCTTTCAGCCATGATTTTGTAGCCCTGATCATTGGGGTGAATACGATCCGCCCTGAGGTTTCGTTGGGAGAGGATATTGTCGAGTACGTCAGGTACCAGCACTACGCCGGTATTTTTACAAAGTTTTTTATACTTTGCTGTTCGCCCGCCGGGTACGCCGGTGTATACGACCAAAGCCCCCCTGCCCTGTAAAATCTCAAAAACCTGTTTGAGGCATTGGCGGGTTTGCGAGAGAGGGACTTGGCGCAGAAAATCATTGCCGCCAAGTGTGACAATAACGATTCCACCTTTTACCCGTGGATTATTCCGCAGAATTTTCAAGGCGGAGCGGGATGTGGCGCCGGGGAATCCGAAAACTTTTACTTCGAGA
>JAWOEV010000238.1:0-5584 GCA_046482565.1 Lentisphaeria bacterium
TGAAAAGGCAGCAATGGGATACTTCCAAAAGCTTCCTGGTTTTCCTTTACCTCGCCCATTCGATTATCGTCATCCTAGCGGTGGGCGGTACGTGGACTCAAAAGCGGTACATTATCCAGGCCATGCCGTTATTACTGGGCTGGACGGCAATAGGAGCAATTGCCATTTATGATTTTCTGAAATTCAAAATACGGGATACGCGATGGAATCCACTCTTCAATAGCATACTGGCACTTATTGTTTTGATAATCATTTATGATGGAAACCATGACGCCTTCAGCGACTGGCGTCATCTTCGGGAAACAGGCTCTGAAGAGCGCAATGCTTACCTGGCTGCCGAATTCATCAAGGAAAATGCGCAGCCCCGCAGCAAGGAGATTGATCAGCTGCCTGAGCTCCAATCCAGCTGGAAAATTTATCACAGCGGTTCCCGACCAATCATACTTACCACAAACGCCCGTATAGCATTTCTCGCAAAGGCCGATATCGTACGCCCGCTGCGATATAAACAGTATAGCCTGATTGACCTGATACGCCTTTGCCAGCGGAAACACATAACCTACGTAGTGGTCACCCAGGATCTTATTAGATTATGCCCTGAACTGAAGACATTGAATGCACTAAACAACCGCTTTAATCATCTTAAAACCATCGACAAACAGGAACCTGTGTTCATATTGCGGCCGCACAGCGGCCTCAAATAAATCGCCGCTTGTCTACCAATCCAACATGCCTTTGCCTTTTTTACATATTTTTACAGACCACCGGCGCCGTTTAATCGCTGACGGTCTATGGTCTCTGGGGGGGAATTTCCTAGCCCGAATATTGCATAAAAAAGATGGCGAATTCTATATAACCTGTTATATTGCAGTTATCTAGAAAACAAACAACAGGAGAATCCGCCATGACACAATGTACCCTCCCATCTTTCGAGTTTCCAACCGTTCGCAGACGCCGAGTCGAAGTCGGCTTTGACGGAGGTGAAGTAAGCAGTGACGGCGGCGCTGTGTTGCTCAGGCAGGCTGACAGGCTTTTGGGACTGACGCACGGTGCGGCACGACTGCTTTCAGATGCGCGACAGGCTGGCAAGGTCAGGCATTCACTTCGTAACATGCTGCGCCAGAGGGTATATGGTATGGCTCTGGGATATGAAGACCTCAACGATCATGAGAGTCTCCGCGGTGATACGAACCTGCAGACAGCGATTGAGCAGGACAGGGAGTTGGCCAGTGCATCAACCCTGTGTCGTTTTGAAAACGGTGCTGATCGTCAGACGGCTGTCGCCTTGAACGCCTTGATGGTGGAGACATTCATCAAATCTTTCAGCAAAACGCCGGAAGAACTTATTCTGGATTTTGATGCGACAGACGATCCGGTGCACGGCATGCAGGACGGCAGGTTCTTTCACGGGTACTATGATCACTACTGCTTTCTGCCGCTGTATGTGTTTTGCGGTTCTCAGCTTCTGGTAGCGTATCTGCGTCCGAGCAACATCGATCCGGCGAAACACTCCTGGGCCATCCTGTCTCTTCTTGTCAGGCGTCTGCGCCAGGAGTGGCCGGAAGTGCGCATCGTCTTTCGCGGCGACAGCGGCTTCTGCCGTCACCGCATGCTGGACTGGTGCGGCCGCCACAACGTGGGATTTATCGTCGGTATCGGCAAGAACAAGGTTCTGATGCGGAAGTGTTCCCGGACAACTGCCAAAGTCGAAAAACAGTACCGCAAGCGCGGCCGCAAGGTCCGTAAGTTCATCGACATTGGATACGCCGCGGGTACGTGGCGTCGCGCCCATCGGGTTATCGTGAAGGCGGAGCACAACAGTATCGGTCCGAATACACGCTTCGTTGTTACCAATCTTCCAGGCCGTGCCGGAGATCTTTACGATAACGTTTACTGTGCCCGTGGAGATATGGAGAACCGCATCAAGGAGCAGCAACTTAACTTGTTCGCCGATCGCACAAGTTGCTCGAAATGGTGGGCCAACCAGTTCCGCATGCTTCTCAGTTCGCTGGCCTATGTCCTGTTCGACGCCATGCGACGTGTCGGACTTGCCGGGACAAAACTGGCCAAAGCCACCTGTGGAACGATCCGCCTGAAATTGCTGAAAATCGGGGCAGTGGTACGTCGGAACACCCGCCGTGTACGGCTGTCTCTCAGCTCTGCTTATCCCGCGAAAAACCTGTTTTATCTGGTGGCACACCGCTTGGCAATCGAATAGTTCCAAGGAGTGCTGCCCCGGCACGTCGACAAAGAACGGGGGTTGGGGGAGTGTGTCTTGAACTGGTGACAGGTGCCGGAAAAATAGCAAATTTGACGAATTCGGCAGTTCAAAAAGAAGAAATCAGTGTGGATCAGTGCAGATCAGTGGTTCATGCAATGATCGGGCTAGCGGCACTGGGGATGTTCGCCGGGGTCCGGTTGCTGACTGAGGTTACCCCAAAGGAGATCTATGGCACGGCCGCTCTTCTTATCGGGGTTGCCGCATTGATGACGCAGATTCTCGGCACGCCAATCTTCCGGGGCCTTGCCAGATTTTACCCTGAGGCCGCTGCCCAAAATAACCTTGCCGCCCTCCGGCACACGCAAAAGCGCATTATGCAGGGTGCAACCATTTTCACGTTTCTCATATTCGGCATTGCCGGACTTATCTTTTCCCGCCGTACAGGAATAGCCATTGGCACATGGTTGGCATTGGCTTTATTCGTCATTGCCAGCATTGCTCTGACGGCGGAAAAGAATTTCTTTGCCGCTGCTCGGCGTCAGCAAGGCGCCGTATCCATTGACGTGTTAAGGTTCTGGCTCCAACCTGTTTTTGCCCTGCTGGCGGTGACCATTTTTGGCGCGACGGCGGGAAACATAATTTCAGGCCAAGCTGTAGGAGCGACTTTTGTCTGCGCCATTTTCGCGTTTTCATCCATCCACCTGGAAGGTAAAGGGGCAACAAACAGTCATAAGCCTGCCCGTTCCTACGGTCGCGAAATCATGCGCTATTCCGCGCCGCTGGTAATGGTCATCCCCTTTCTCTGGATCAATAATTTCGGGGATCGCTATATTGCGGGACAGATACTGGGCATGAAAGCCGTAGGACTTTACGCCGCCTGCTACGGGCTCATAGCGCAACCCTTCGTTGTTTCCGGAGGTGCTATTATGCAGTTTCTCCGCCCCCCTTATTTCAATGCTGTTGCCGCCGGGGACAACGCCCAGAAACGGCGTATCTTTCTGGGGTGGCTGGGGCTGACCCTATTAATATACGGCTGTGGCTTTTTAGGCGTTGTACTGCTTAAAGAATACATCGCGGCTTTGTTTCTCGCTTCTGAATACCGGGATGCCGCCCAGCTCATGCCATGGATTGCCCTGGGGGCGGCACTTCAAGGATTGACACGAATACTGGAAAACGTATTCCTGGCCATGCGCCAGACTAAGTGGGTACTTCTAACCCAAGCCCTGGGGGCGGCAACCTGCGTGGCCGCGGTCTACTGGCTTACAGCAAAAAATGGAATTTTGGGCACCGCCCAGGCCTGTTCGGTTTATTTTGGGATGACTTTTGCGGTTTCACTTGGCATCATCTTGTTTATAAATCGCCCAATATCACATGCGAGGTCAAAATATCAGTAATCAATTTTCACATTTAGCCATGTAGCCAAACACGACAATTTTATCCTTCGGCTGAGGGAGCGACTTGCCAGAGGGCTTCTAAGGCGCTAATGTCACAACTCATGGCGGTCTCCTTTGGTTTGGTTTCCCCGAGCGTCCAACATGGACGCTCGGGAGACCGCCTTCAAGTTTCAACAGTCAATGGGACACTTCCTTTTTTAAGATGTCCCAACTCCTGTTGAAACTCTCCGGCAATCTCAGTTCTGATTTTAATGTTATTCCTCCTCATTCTCTATCCACTCCCTGCCAGACAGTTCGATTCGCTCTCTGCTCCGGGTGAAGCGTCGTGGAGCGTGAAGATGCCTCAACAGCTTCCGCAACCGGCCATCCCATAAATTTCAGCAGTGCCGGGATACTACGAAAACCTTGAAATCCCAATGGAAGACAAACGACATTGCAATTACTTCAAAAAAGTTTTACTCCGAGACGATGGTCAAACAATACCGCGATATTTTGAAGAATAGTTTCACTGTTCATTGAACTTTTCAGGATTTGCGGTTTATAGAATAATGCCGGCGGAACATTACCGCAACTCGATTGTACTATGTACTAAAGAGTTTCAAGTCCGGAGAGCCCCTCGGAAGCCGCCCGACGGATTTGGAAGTCCGTTATAAAAGGCGGCATTTCTCGCCGGAAGTAACCGGACGATTGTAACATGGTCTTTCCGACCCGTAAGAAGCCGGGTGGCAGAGTTCACGTACTAAGGATTTCCTTCAGTTGTGGGCTTCAAAGCGGAAATACAACGCAGCGGATCTGCCAGGCGGCCGTTTCTGAACTCGACCCCCTCAGTGGCCAGCAAGCGTAATTTTCTCGCCACTTCAGGCCCCGATCTCCGGCCGGCAAACCCGCCGATTGTCAAATCCGAGGCAATAACCCGGTGGCACGGCACAACCGGAGCATGACTGTTGTGGCGCAGGGCCTGCCCGACTGCCTGGCAAGAGCCGCACCCCAAATATTCAACCAGGGCTTTGTATGTAGTAACCCGGCCGCGCGGAATGCGGCGAACCGCGGCATATACTCGCTGTTGAAATTTGGTGATCATATAATAATGGGGCTTCCGCTGAATTATATTTGAGATAAGCACGGGCATGGGTGCGATACCTTTTCGCATGGCGTTTGACTAAGCAAACATCAACACGGCCCATAATGAAAACACGGCGAATATAGTGGAGACAACCACAATGCCGGCCGCTAAGCAGTCATCCCCATTCATCTGCTGGGCCATGACGTATGAGGCTACAGCGGTCGGACAGGCCAAGTACAAGAGGGCGACACGCATTTCTAAAGAAGAAAGCTGAAGCGCAGTACCGACGAAGAAACCGCAAAGAGGAGCACCCCCGGTCTTGATCAAGCTGGCGGTGATACTTTCTCGCACCTTGCCTTTTACTGTGTCAAAACTGAGGGACGCACCGATTCCCAGTAACGCCAAGGGTAATGCCATCTGGCCTATCGTGGCACAGGTTCGATGAAGGAAAAGTGGCATACCAAAGCCTGACAAAGAATAACCCAGCCCGGCTAAGCATGCAATAATCAAAGGATTGGTAACAATCTTAAAAGCTAACTTGCCGATATGGACTGTAAGGGTTGAGTTTTTTCCACGGCGGCCTGCTGTCAGGACAAAAACCGAAGCGAAATTATAAAGTGGAATCAATGGCGCGATGGCCAGGAAGGCCATTCCATCCCCTGCCATGCCTGAACTTTCAATCGTGTATAAAACCACCGGCAACCCCACATAGGCAAGATTCCCGCGGAAGGCTCCCTGGACAAAGGTTCCCCGCATCTCAACCGTTAAACCCCACAGCAACGAAACGATATAGCCGATAATTATGCCACCAATCATTCCGGCTATAAGGACCAGTACAATATTCAGAACATTGCTTAAGTCCGGTGATGCCTCGGCTATTTTATAAAACAGCAATGCCGGCAATCC
>JAWOEV010000005.1:0-2728 GCA_046482565.1 Lentisphaeria bacterium
TATGCGCTCCCACGTAGGGGCCGAAAGCAAGAGGCTGAACTCAAGGCGTTCACCATTGCGCGTTCGAATACCGTCCGACAATACTACTGATTCCGCCGTGCGCGTAACTCACATACCTACCGGAGTTTCGGTTGCCTCGCAACAGGAAAAATCGCAACACCGGAACCGCGAGATTGCTATGCGCATCCTGCGGTCGCGACTGCTGGAACAGAAACAGGCTGAAGAGGCAGCCAAAAGCGCTGCCGCACGCCGGGAACAGGTCGGCACCGGTGATCGAAGTGAAAGAATTCGCACCTATAATTTCCCGCAAAGCCGGATTACGGATCACCGCTATAATATTACTAGGCACGATTTGGCCAAAATCATGGAAGGCGAGCTGGAAGACTTCTTGGAACAGCTGATTGCAATTGATGTCGAACAACGCCTTGCCGAAGAACTTGAATAAGGAAAGAATGTTATAATGAATCACACCGAGATTTACGGAAAGATCGGGGATCTGAAAATCGTTCCGGTCATTGCGATCGATTCTGAAGAAGATGCTCTGCCCTTGGCCGATGCCTTGCTCGCAGGGGGATTGCCGGTGGCGGAAATCACTTTTCGAACCGATGCAGCCGCCAAAGTCATAAAAAAGATAGTGGATGAACGTCCGGAGATGATCGTCGGGGCTGGTACAGTTCTGTCGCCTGAAAAGCTGTCAGAAGCCATGAATTGTGGCGCCAAATTTGCAGTTGCTCCGGGCTTCAATCCCGCGGTAGTGAAAGAAGCAACCAGAAATAACTTTCCTTTTGCACCGGGGATTATGACCCCCACCGATGTTGAGGCTGGGCTTGCAGAAGGCCTGAAAATCTTGAAATTTTTCCCGGCCGGAGCGGCTGGCGGAATCAAACTGCTCAAGAGCTTGGCCGGACCTTATGGACATACAGGGGTGAAGTTTATTCCGACAGGCGGCGTCAGCCTAGATAATCTGGCGGATTATCTGGAACTTAGCGCGGTACTTGCAGTCGGCGGCTCTTGGATTGCCAAACGGGATATGATCGCCGCCAAAAACTGGGCGGCAATCGAATCGGCCGCCAAAGAGGCGGTTGCAACGGCAGCACGGATTCAAAAATAGTGTTCAACCCGGGTGAGTTCTAATGAGCGAGACTTTGGTCTTAAAAGGCGGTCGAGTTATTGATCCGGTTAACGGTATTGATGAAAAGCGCGACCTGGCTGTCCAGGAGGGAGTGCTTGTCCCGCCTGACACAATTAAGGCTAAGGCCGAAATCATTGATGTCAATGGTCTTGTTGTTACTCCCGGTCTGATTGACATACATGTACATTTGCGCGATCCTGGGCAAACCGATAAAGAAGATATTATAACCGGTACGCGGGGTGCGGCCAGAGGTGGTTTTACAACCATTCTTGCTATGCCCAACACTTGTCCGGCTATTGACTCCGTTGCGCATCTGGAAGAGGTGGTCAAGCGAATTGATAAATATGCGACGGTGCGGGTTCTGCAGTCTGCCAAGCTTTC
Organism: Lentisphaeria bacterium; assembly: GCA_046482565.1. Lineage (GTDB taxonomy): Bacteria > Verrucomicrobiota > Lentisphaeria > Oligosphaerales > MVZH01 > JAWOEV01. The sequence goes on from JAWOEV010000005.1 coordinate 1,514, forward strand.
CACGGGGCGTGATGACTGCGCGCTGACTGATGCCGGTGGTCTTAAAGAGGCCGGTGCAGCAGCGCTCACCGACGATGGTGCATGTATTCAAAGTAGCGCACTCATGCTAGCCGCTATGCGGCAGGCCCAAGTTTGCGGACTGCCAGTCATTGACCATGCCGAAGATGTCGGGGTTGCCGGGAGCGGGATTATACATGCGGGTGAAGTTTCCCGCAAACTGGGATTGAACGGCAAAAACCGGGCTTCTGAAGAATTAATTGTGGCACGGGATATTGTCTTGGCACGGGAAACGGGGTGCCCGATACATATTCAGCATGTCAGCAGTGCCGGAACTGTGGAGCTTATCAGGATGGCGAAGGCCTGGGGCATCCCGGTTACCGGGGAAGCGACGCCGCACCATCTGAGTCTTACGGATGATGCCTGCCTGCAATATGGTGTCAATGCCAAAATGAATCCGCCTTTGCGTACAGAGAAGGACCGTCAGAGTATTCTGGAAGGAATTGCCGACGGTACGCTTAGCGTGATAGCAACTGATCACGCCCCGCATACTGAAGCGGAAAAGGCGATTGATTTTGAGCGGGCACCGTTTGGTATAATCGGCTTGGAAACGGCAGTTCCAATTTGTTTGACTGAACTTTACCACAAGCGTAGAATATCGCTTTTTGACCTCGTTGCTCGGTTTACCGCCGGTCCACGGTCTGTTCTGGGAATTTCCTCCGGAACCCTTTCCAATGGTGCGCCAGCCGACATTACTGTACTGGACCCTGAAGCGCAACAGATAATTGACGTCTCGAGGTTGGCTTCAAAATCCCGCAATTGCCCGTATCACGGCTGGAAATGCACAGGCAAAGTTGTAGCCACCTTGGTCGCGGGAAAATGGGTGTATCAGACCACATAGCTCGAAAATTGCATGAAAAATTAGATTCTGCGGTTTAATTATAGCCCAAGTTTCGCAACTTGGGCTATAAGTCGTTGCGCCGCAACGACCGGATTTCGTGTGGCACTACAAAGCCGACGAAGTTTTCATGGGTACTGACATTTTTGTGCTGGGCAGGTTTCGATGATCAACCCCCAGTGATACCACGATGCGCTGCCGTGGCTTTCCCTCCCGGTTACGGTAGGGAAAGCCACGGCAGCGCATCGTGGTATCACTGGGGGTTGATCATCGAAACCTGCCCAGCACAAAAATGTCAGTACCGATGAAAAATTCGTCGG
>JAWOEV010000143.1:0-9378 GCA_046482565.1 Lentisphaeria bacterium
GCTCGATTCCTTCATAAAGCTGCTGTGCCACCATCATGGTGCGCTTGGCAGAAAATCCCATAAAGCGCGCTGCATCTTGCTGCAGAGTACTGGTGATATAGGATGGTCCGGGCTGAATCTTGCGGCTACTCTCCTTGATCTTGCTCAATTGATAATCATTTTCTTTGATATGAGCCAAAATCTTATCTGCAGTTGCTTTGTCGGAAATCTTAGCTTTCTTATTATTCCATTTGTTGAGGCTAGCCTTAAAAGGTGCTAAGGCCTCTTTGAAAGTCGACATATCGCCGAAAGAAGCACGGGCCCTTCGGGTTGAGGCGGCGGCAACTCTTCTCGGGTTTTCGAGTTGTAACGAATTACCACTGAGGGTAGTGCATGACAACACGAAAACCCCGAGAAAAGCCACCGGCGCTCCTCAATCCGCCTCAGGCGGAGCGCGAGACCTTTTCGCATGGCGTCTAGCTTGCAATCAAATTGCGGAAGGGGGATTTTGCGATATAAGCTGTTATTGGCGGCTTGTCAGCATATAATAAAGGGTAAGTAGCATGGCTATCAGGCCAATGCCTAGAAAAACGAAGCCAGTTGTCACCCAGACAAAATTCAACTTGAAAAGCTGTCCGTTTTCGATAAAAACCCAGTAGCTCATAAACACATAAGCGGAGATAAGAATAAAACGGTAGCGTTCATAAAGAGCGGCAAAACTGATCATTACAACAAAAAGGAGGACCTGCCAGAGGGGGATTGACAGATCGGGTGTTGCTGCAATAAACTTTTGCACATATAACTCAATGTAGGGCACGGGGGCAACCTCCTGTACAGAACATACTTTACAATAATCTGTGAAACATGCATAAGCAACTCAGATACATATGCCCGAAAAATAGGCTGCCGTATTCCTCTCCGCGAAAACGCATCGCACCCAGGTCCCATATTTGATCGATATCTCTTTACAGAGGGGCTAGTATAGTCTTTTGCACAAAATAGTTGGAGCCATAATCTTTAATTCGGAGCGTAATTACATGAAGAATAGCGACAAAGCTGAAATACTTGAATTACACAACAAATATGTCCTGGGCACGTATCCGCCATCGGAGGCCGTAATTGACCGGGGGGCGATGTCGTGGCTGTGGGATGCTGACGGGAATCGTTTTCTGGACTTCACTTCCGGTATCAGCGTTTGCAACCTCGGCCACTGCCATCCACGGGTAACGGAAGCTATTCAGCGGCAGGCGGCAAGGCTGGTGCATGTATCCAATTTGTTCGTGAACGCGAATCAACCACGTCTAGCGGAACTGATCTCGAAGCGCAGTTTTGGCGGCCAGGTTTTCTTCTGCAACAGCGGCGCGGAAGCTAACGAAGGCATGATTAAATTTGCCCGACGCTGGGGGCATGCGCAGGGTCGCCATGAGATAATCACGATGGAAAGCTCCTTTCACGGAAGAACTCTGGCAACACTGGCGGCAACCGGTCGCAAGAAATACCGCGAAGGCTTTCAGCCCGATGTCGAGGGGTTCATCCATGTTCCTTTCAACGATCTAAGCGCCGTGGAAAATGCCATAACTGAACAAACCGCCGCCGTTCTCGTGGAACCAATCCAGGGAGAAGGCGGCGTAATCCCGGCCAACCCGGATTTTATGCAGGGTCTGCGACGTATCTGTGACGAACACAACATCCTGCTAATGCTGGATGAAGTGCAGTGCGGCATGGGACGAACGGGCGAGTATTTCGCATATCAACGCTATGGCATTGAGCCGGACGCAATGGCGATGGCCAAGGCCTTGGCGAACGGCTTCCCGATCGGGGCCTTTGAAGTTAAGGTCGAACATGCTGATGTTCTCCCCCCCGGGACCCATGCTACAACCTTCGGGGGCAGTCCACTGGCTTGCGCCGCCGGCATTGCGGTATTCGAGACTTTTGAAGAGGAGACTGTACTGGACAACTGCCAAAGGATGGCGGCTCTGATCTGGGAACAACTGCATAAATTGTCAGAACAATCAGAGGCAATCAAAGAAGTCCGCGGCATGGGGTTGATGATCGGCATCGATATTAACGGGGATGCCAAAGAGGTTCTGCTGAAAGCACGAGAACAAGGCTTATTGATATTGACTGCGGGTGAGAGCGTTGTCCGCCTCCTGCCCCCATTGACAGTACAAGAGGAAGAGGCAAACAAAGCAATGGCTGTGCTGAAGGATATTCTTGGTTAGCCCCGCCGCCGAAAAAGGGGTAAATGCCTTGATTTGTACGGCAACGTTCGCGACAAACTTGAACCCAGGAACAAGCCAAAGCCCTTTTCGCATGGCACCTGGCTAAACTACTTTTCGTTTTCGTTTTCCTTTTCAGCTTCAAACTCAGGCAAGGGTTCCGGCAGTTCTTTGACATAGTTCAACCGCAATGGATTAACTTTCCATTCCGGATTGACATAGCTGGGATAGCGGGACTCCTTGTTATAAATGACGCTTACCGGACCGCCTTCGGAAGCAAATTCAGGCTCAACAATCGGTTTCAGCCTGACGAAAGGGACTGAAGCTATTTCAAACACCCCGACTACTTCCCGGACGCCGAACCGCCAGACACCGCGCAACAAACCGTAAGTAGCCGCTGCCACCTCACCATCTTCTTTCTGAACTTCAAGTATATTAGCAGGCACTTCGAAAATACCCGTTGCCACGTTTCCGATCCCGCGTCCCAGTTGGCGCAAGGCCTTATCCATTTCACCGGCTTCTTCGGCTCGAACGGTTCCCACCGCACTGAACATAAACGTTCCAACGGTCAAAAGGGCAAAAATCTGCTTCTTCATGGTTATTTCCTTCCGTTTTTTTTAATAGAACTTACTTCAACCTACTATACCGCAAAGTTTCCAGTAGCAAAATGGTGCCACCAAGAGCTACCTAAGCCGTCAGTTCCTGCGCTATGGTACGTCCCAACAGGTGACAATTTTGCAGGTCGTCTTTCGAAGGCGTACAGCAAGCCTCAACCACTGGCTTGACTAAATTCCAGTTATTGCCATAAGCTACTTCAACCAAACGATCTACGGCACCACCGCTCCAGCCATAGCTCCCGAAAACACCCGCCACCCGGTTGCCAAGTCCCTTGTTCTCAAGGAACTTAACGAAATCGGCCATCAAAGGAAAGAGTTTTTGATCATGGGTCGGCGCCCCCAAGGCAATTCCTTTGTATTTCCAAGCGTCCCGCAACAGATAAGAAACATTGGTCCGTGATACATCCCGGACACAAATGTCGATAATTCCGCCTTCACGCACGCCTTCGGCAACAGCCTCAGCCATGCGTTGCGTATTGCCGTACATTGACCCAAAAACGAGCAAAACGCCGCTCTCGCCTTCATGACGACTCATAGATTCATACATTTCTATGATTCTTTTGGGATTAGAGCGCCACACAGGACCATGCGTTGAAGCAATTGTCTGCACTTGCGCATCAGCCAGTTTATCCAGCGCTCGCAAAACATTCTTGGAATATTTTCCGACAATATTCGCGAAGTAGCGGCGAATTTCATCTTCAAGGCTGTCGATATCTATCTCATCATCAAAGATACCACCATCCAACGCACCGAAAGCGCCAAACGCATCGCCGGCGAACAAGGTACCGGTTGTCGTTTCAAATGTCATCATCGTTTCCGGCCAATGCACCATAGGGGTTAGCACAAACTTCAGCTCATGGTTTCCCAGCGACAGAGTTTCGCCGTCCGCCATCTCCTTCACGCAATCCTCAAGGCCATAAAACTCGCGCAGGAATTTAGTGGTACGCTTATTAGCGAGAATTTGCATTTCCGGAAACGCTTCCTTGAGCAATTGTACTCCTCCGGAGTGATCGGGCTCCATGTGATTAACAACTAGATAATCCAGATCACGGCCCGAGCCTAAGACTTCGCGAATATCCTCAAGATAGGCGGTAGGCGACAACGGCTTTAAGGCATCGACAACTACCGTTTTATCATCGTTAATAACGTAGGAGTTATAAGCTACACCCCGGGGGAGCGGCCAGAGTGATTCGAAAAGGTGGGTGAGGCGGTCGTTTACGCCCACCCACTTTATGCTGTCTGTTAAGGCAATAGCCAATTTAGAGGATCTCCGATATTTTCCGGAAGATTTCCCAGCGTTTCCGGGAATCCTCCTCAGCCTCAGCGAAAAGTTTTTCGGCTTGGTCGCTATCGGTTGTACGTGCCAGCGAGCTGTATCGGCGTTCCCCTTTGAGGAAATCCTGGAAAGACCCTTTCGGTTCTTTAGAATCCCAGCTGAACGGACTCTTGTCTTGTTCGGCCAGCATGGGGTTATAGCGATACAACGGCCAGTAACCACATTCAACCGCTTTCTTTTGCTCTTCGCCGCTGTGCATCATGTCAATGCCATGGTTAATACAAGGCGTATAAGCCATGATGATTGACGGTCCGTCGTAGCTTTCCGCCTCCATGAACGCTTTCAACGTCTGATTTCTATTCGCTCCCATAGCAACGGATGCCACGTAAACGTAGCCGTAACTCATGCACATCAAGCCCAAATTCTTCTTACCGGTTCGCTTACCTGCCACCGCAAATTTTGCGGTAGAGCCAAGTGGTGTAGCTTTGGACGACTGGCCGCCGGTGTTCGAGTACACTTCAGTATCAAGCACCAGGACATTGACGTTACGGCCCATGGCCAAGACATGATCAAGCCCGCCATAGCCAATATCGTAGGCCCAACCGTCACCACCGACCACCCAGACACTCTTGTCAATGAAGTAATCCTGTAATTCCTGAATTTTGGCCAAGCGCTTCTTCGTCTCCCCCGAGGCCTGTTCGAGTGCCGCCGGTAGCGCCTTTTTGACGGCCGTCTGGCATTGGGCTGCTTCATCATCGGTCTGATCCCATTTCCCCACTGCCTTTTGCAGGGCATCTGCCAGCCCTTCGGTAATACCGCCCTGTTCCAGAACGGCATTCACTTTTGCTTTGAGTTGCTGGCGATTACTGTCCACGGCCAAACGCATGCCAAACCCGTACTCGGCATTGTCTTCAAAGAGGGAGTTTGCCCACGTCGGGCCGCGGCCATCCTTGGCTTTGCAGTAAGGGATAGTCGGGAATGTCCCGCCGTAGATAGAAGAGCAACCGGTGGCGTTGGCGATAACCATTCGCTGCCCGAACAATTGGGTGGCCAGCTTAATAAAGGCAGTTTCCCCGCAACCTGCACAGGCCCCGTGAAATTCAAACAACGGAGTCATGAACTGCGAACCCTTCATGGTTTTGGCCGGAGCACCGTCAAGCACATTATCCGGCAGTTCGCGGAAAAATTCCGCTTTTTCCGGTTCACCGGCCGCTCGCTCGTCCTCAAGAGGACTGAATTCAAGCGCCTTTTCTTTGGCCGGACAGGTGACAATACACACACCGCAACCAGTACAATCTTCTACCGAGACCTGAATCCGATACTTGAGATCTTTGTCATTCTTGGTTTTGCTGTCGAGAGTGACGAAGTCCGCCGGGGCATTTTGGAGATCTTCGGGAGCAATTTGCTTGGCACGAATTACACCGTGCGGACAGGAAAAAGCACACTGATTACACTGTATACAATTATCAGGAATCCAGTGCGGGACCTGCGGCGCAACCCCACGTTTTTCCAAGCATGTTGTTCCTGTCGGGATGGTTCCGTCATAAGACATTTTGGATACCGGGAGCGAGTCCCCCTGCAACTTCATAACCGGTTCAATCACTTCTTTAGCAAACTCAGAAGCGTCATCCGGCAGAAGTTTTGCGGCCGCAACCGATTGCGAAATCGAGTCCGGAACTTTGACCTGTTCAAGAGCGTCAGCGGTTCTGTCCACACACTCCCAGTTCATTTTAACAATATCTTCGCCTTTGCGGGCAAATGTCTTCTTGATGGCATCCTTAATGAGCTTGATCGCCCGGTCTTCTTCCAGAACGCCGGAAATCTTAAAGAAGGCTGCCTGCATCACGGTATTGATGCGGTTTCCAAGGCCCACTTCATTAGAAATCTTCAGAGCGTCAATATTGTAAAATTTAATATTGCGCTCAATTATAATTTTCTGCATATCCTCGGACAGATGGTCAAATACCTCGTCTCTACTGTATTGTGAATTCAGCAGGAAGGTACCACCGTCCGCGATATTGGAAAGCATATCATACCGGCCAATATAAGCGGGGTTATGACAAGCCACAAAGTCCGGCTTCCCGATCAGGTATTCGGACTGAATTTGCTCTTTACCAAACCGCAAGTGGGAGATTGTAATGCCGCCCGACTTTTTCGAATCATAGACAAAATAGCCCTGGGCATACATATCGGTGTTATCACCGATTATCTTGATGGAGTTCTTGTTGGCCCCGACCGTTCCGTCTGAACCTAGGCCCCAGAACATGCAGCGTACAACCCCCTCCGGTTCACTGTCAACATTCTCCTCGACCGGGATTGAAAGATTAGTCACGTCGTCTTCAATCCCAACCGTAAACCCGTGCCACCCATCGTTATCCAAGTGTTTATAGACGGCATTTACCATTGCGGGATTAAATTCTTTGGAAGACAAGCCGTAGCGCCCGCCGACAACCTTGATCTCGGGTTTATCTTTGAGGGCTTCCGCCACGTCCAAATACAAGGGTTCGCCAACCGCACCAGGTTCTTTGGTCCGATCGAGGACGGCGACCTGCTTGACTGTGTCCGGCAGGGCGTTCAAGAAAGCCTCGGTTGCGAACGGTCGATAAAGGCGAACCTTGATCGCCCCGACTTTTTCACCCCGTTCCTTAGTCAGGTAATTAACAGTTTCTTCGATTGTTTCAGTCCCCGACCCCATAGCAATAATCACTTTTTCGGCATCAGGGGCCCCTACGTAATCGAAAAGGTGATACTGTCGGCCGATCTTAGCCGCCACTTTATCCATATATTCCTGCACAATTTCCGGTGTGGCAGTGTAGTATTTGTTGACCGTCTCGCGCCCCTGAAAGTAAACATCTGGATTCTGGGCCCCTACCTTGGCCAACGGTTTTTCCGGACGCATACCGCGATCACGGAATTTTTCGATGTATTGCGGGTCCAGCAGATCCGCCATTATGTCGTAATCAATCATTTCGACTTTTTGGATTTCATGGGAGGTGCGGAAGCCGTCGAAAAAATTCAAAAACGGAACTTCCGCTTTAAGCGTGGCGAGGTGCGAGACCATTGCGAGATCCATCACTTCCTGGATCGAGCCGGCCGCGATAAGCGCAAAACCGGTGCCGCGGGCCGCCATCACGTCAGAATGGTCGCCGAAAATTGAGAGAGACTGGCAAGCAAGGGAACGAGCTGATACGTGAAAAACTGTCGGCAACATTTCGCCAGCGATTTTAAACATATTAGGTAGCATAAGCATAAGGCCTTGGGAGGCCGTATAAGTAGTGGTAAGCGCGCCCGCGCTCAGAGAACCGTGCACGGCCCCGCTGGCACCGCCTTCAGACTGCATCTCAATCACATCCAGCTTATTACCGAAAATATTTTCCCGGCCCTGGGATGCCCATGCATCCGCCAGTTCTCCCATTGGCGATGACGGGGTGATCGGATAAATAGCTGCAACTTCACTGAATGCATACGCCACATGTGAAGCTGCCGTATTTCCGTCAATAGTTTTCATTTTAGTAGCCATTAGAGCGGGATTCTCCTGTTTTATTCTTTATTCTGTAAACATTATAATTAAAGCAACACTCTGTCAACAGAGGTTCTACCTTGTTTAAAAAGCTTTACAACAACGCGCAACGCGTGTGCGCAGTGAAATTTCGATTCTAATCTAACCTTCAGACGCGAATGTGCAACTTCGTCGTAAATTTCGTCTAGGTTCGAGGCATAGCTATAATGATGCGAAAAAACCAAAGCGAGCACAAATCAGTGAGATTTGATTCTTTCGCTCTCTTGGGCTCACTTGTGGGGAGGCCGGCCCAAATAAGCACGGGCATGGGGAAAACATCTTTCCGGACAGGCTCCAGTGCCTTTTAACCGACTTTGCTGAAGCTGGCATCAATGAAAAATATGTGCTCTAGTAAACTTGTAGGGTTGGTGACAAAATGAACAGTCCGCATGCTTGAACGTAATTTTATATAAGCACATAAAAGGAGTATTATTTATGCATTACAGAACACTCGGACAATCAGGAATTGAAGCGTCGGTTGTCGCACTGGGGACCTGGGCTATCGGTGGCTGGATGTGGGGAGGAACAGATGAAAAAGACTCGATTAATGCAATCCATGCCGCAATTGACGCCGGCATTAATTTTATCGACACCGCCCCCATTTACGGATTCGGAGCATCTGAACGGATTTTGGGACGCGCTATCAAGGACCGCCGGGATCAGCTTATACTGGCTACTAAGTGCGGGATGGTTTGTGACCCCGGCGTCGGTGAACAAAAATTCCGCTCCAGCGCTTTGGGAGTTGACTCGCACGGCCTTATTGATATCCATATCTACTTGGGAGCTAAATCAATTCGCGATGAAGTGGAAAATAGCTTGAAACGCCTGCAAACCGACTACATTGACCTGCTGCAAACCCACTGGCAGGAACAGACAACCCCGATTGAAGAAACGATGTCAACTTTGATGAAACTGAAGGATGAGGGTAAAATCAGAGCAATCGGCGTTTGCAATGCCTCATCTCAGCAGATGGATGAATATCGTAATTTTGGGACGCTTGATTGTGATCAGGAAAAATTTTCCATGATTGACCGGCAGATTGAAGACGATCAGTTGTCGTTCTGCCGAAACCACGAGATGGCTGTATTGGCCTACTCGCCTCTGGCGTTGGGCTTACTCACGGGCAAAATGGGACCGGAAAGAGAGTTCGCAGAAGGCGACCTGCGCCATAACAACCCGCGTTTCAGCGTCGACAACCGCCGAGTGGTGGCTGACATGCTCCGAGAATTTGAACCCATAGCCGCCAACCATGACCTCAGCTTGGCGCAACTGACAATTGCCTGGACCGTTGCACAACCGGGGCTTACGCATGCCCTCGTCGGGGCCCGAAATCCGCAACAGGCACAGGAAAATGCAACTGCTGGCGATATGCAACTTCCCGCTGAGGAAGTTGAACATATGAACCGGATAATCGCCAGATATAACTCGGAAATTGCATAAAAAATTAGATTCTGCCATTTAATTCTAACTTTCTCCATCTCATTTGCAGAGGCTTTTTAAAGCGTTAGATTAGGGGTAGTATTTTAATTTTATGAGGTAATATGAAATGTCCTTTGCATTGGTAGAATTTCGACTTAGCAACCTGCTTCCGGCCCTGGTGTACACTGGCGGTTGAAGCAGTCTTTGATGGGCCTTTAATTAGACGCCTTGGAAGACCTGCAACCGCAACCGGTTGCAGGTCTTTTTTTTTAATTTCCATGAGTCTTAATTGACCCTTTTTTTATTAGG
>JAWOEV010000179.1:0-8447 GCA_046482565.1 Lentisphaeria bacterium
AACGTCGATATCCGATTGTCCGGGGATATCGACGTTTACCACGTCGCGCTCAGTCTGTTTTCTCCGCGGCAAGACGGGGATCAATCCGTAGCGATAAAAATGGTAAAGCATTGGAACTGTAATCCAGAAAGGCTTAATATTGCGCGGCCGGATACCGAGCGTCCCGCTATTCTGGTCCAATTCCGGACTTGTCCCTAGGGCACTGTTAGGCACAAACAAGACATCACTGGAAAACGATTCTGCGGTCGAAACCAGTTCCGGACAAACTTCTTCCAAGAGGGCGCGAACGGAGTAAGAGGCACTCATAATAGTATCAACATCCAGTGCTGAGGTGCCGACATCCTTGTCCCAGGACCACGGTTCCTGCGGTATATCGTAGCCGAGCTCAGACAACCATATGTCGGCCTTAGGTATAATAATCACCAGTGGCCGGTTAGATTTATTCCGGCTTCTTCCGCCGGTATATTTCTGGATACGGTTAGTCATTTCAGTCAGGAGGACTTCCTGGCGCTGAACGCGGGCAGTTTTATCCATTTGCGGGTCACGGCTTCCGGTACACCGGGCCCGGAAACGGACATCCTTGGTGGGGTCAAATAGGAAGAACACGGTATCAGAGTAGAGGACGTGCTGGGTAGTGGGATTATCAACCGAATCCATGCCGGGCTCAAAGTGTTCACCGGCGTTATCATACAGCACCAGTGTACGGGAAATTTTTTCGCGGACTTCCTCATAATCTGGGTGGTGTTCGGCAGGAGTTATTGAAAACATGAACGGCTTGGGCAGTTGGGTATTTATACCGCCCACTACCACCTGATTATATAATTCCCCATGCAGTTCTGTCTTCTGAAGTGCAACCAATTCATCCTGGTCCGCATTCAGAAACAGCGACTCCTCAAAGTCATTGATGATTTGATTGCTTATGGCATCAGTATCAGTAAAAGCCATAGCAAACTTACGCGCCAGAATATTACGCAGCTCCCAAACCATTGAGGTGAGAAAATAAGATTTTCCGCTCCCCGTCGCCCCCACGATCGAGGCAAACAGCGGTGGCATTTCCCCCAAGACTTTGGGAATACGCAAGTGACACCGCGGACAGGCACGATCCGGACAACTGAGCCCGGCACTGTCTATGGCGTGTCCTTCCGGGGTGAACTTTGAGGGTAAGAAGCGCTGCTGCGCCTCAGGCCCCAAGACCGGATCACCGGTCAGTTCATGATGCCGGGCGATATAAAGAAAGTCCTCGATATCGAAACGGTACCAGCAATGGGGACAGACCACATCGCCGCGCTTCCCTTCTCGTTGCGCTTCTTCGGTCAGCGGTGCGGCTGGCGCAACGTTTTCAGGACGTTCTGAAACATCTTCGGGCAACAGGCTTGGAATATCTCCGGCGGGCACCCAGTTTTCATTGGCATCTTCCCAAACTAAATCAGTACGGTGCAAGTCACCGCGCTCGACGCATCGCCGTAAATCCTGAGCGGAATACGGGCCGAACTCCCGGCCGCCATGCCGGTAATAATAAGCCCCGACCTCGCCTTCGCCCGAGGCTGTACGTGACTGGCCAGCATTTGGGCGTATGATCAGGATATGAACATCACCAATCCGCAAATCAGACGGCACATCGAGGACGGCTTCATCTACTTTTTTGCCAGCCACCACAATACCGTTTGTACTGCCTAGGTCACGCACAGTTATCCTGCCGTTTTCATCGGCATAAAAAACCGCATGCCTATGGGAGACTGATTTATCCTGAATCACCAGGTCGCAACTGGAACTCCGGCCCACAGTACAGGGAAATTCTTCTATCAAAGCCTTGAATTTGTCGGTCGGCGTATTTATTTCCAGCTTAATGGAATTCAAAGCTGTATCAGTTTTTGATGGTGCCATGGCGCAACTCCGAGCCGGTTTTTTTTCTATTAAGAGATAACAACCTGAACTGAAACGCTACTACTTAGTAAAAAAATCTGGTAATCCGGTAAAATGTTCATAATATCATAGACGCTTTTTGCCAATACTCAATTGCTTAAGAATAAAAGCAACATCGGTTTGCACCAGTTTTTGGGACATGCCCCCCGGCATTGCAATTGTAAGGAGGCAATGAGTAGCTTTCACGGGGTCTTTTCCACTTGTTTTCCTGGTTCCGCATATCATGTTAAGGTTCCGTTAAGATTACGTTAGTTTAATGTTAATTTTTTCTCATTGCAGGGTATGCATGCTATGAAACTACATCTTCCCCCTCGTCTCTTTTCCTGTGCTTGGCTGCTTATTTCTATATTATTGCTGGCGGCCGGTTGCAATCGAAATCCGGAAACGGTGGCTGCCAAACTTACCATTAAGGGCGGTGATATGCAGACGGGCAGGGCCGGTGAGGTCTGCGGAGATGCGGTCGTAGTTGAGCTACTGGGCCCTAGGCGCCCGGGACTGTTCGGCGGCAAGGGTACTCGACGGCCGGTTCCGGATAAGACCCTTGTTTTCGAGCCTACAGAGCCCGCGAGCCGTTTGGAGATTGTTGGTGACCGGCGTGTCAAAACTGACAGCGGCGGTCATGCTCGAGCGAAGGTAAAACTGGGGAAGCGTTTCGGCGATCAGTATTTGCGAGCATACGTTGAAGATAATCCCGATATATACGTACGCTTTCGTTTCGTTTCAGGTATTATAAAGAAAGGCGACAACCAGGAAGCTATTGCCGGTGATACTCTGCCCAATCCCCTTAGCATCACGGTAACAGATTCCGAGGGCACTCCTCAGCCCGGGGTGCCGGTCTATTTTTCGATTGTCGATAAGCCGGGGAAAAACGGTGAGCTTAAGGCTCTCGGAGAGGTAACGAATGATGCCGGAGTGGCGTCCGCCAATTTTGAAACTGATCCGGACAAAACCGGGAAATATAAAATCATAGCTGAGGTCGTCGATCCTGAACGCGGGCTGTCGGTACGCGGCCTTCACTTTACCGTCATGTCTCTCAATCGAGCCAAGCTGGTCATCGGTGTTCTCGGCGGCCTGGGGATTTTCATCCTGGGCATGAAAATGATGAGTAGCGGCTTACGTGAAGTCGCCGGCAACCGCCTGAAATCTTTCCTCCATTTCTTTACCAAAAACCGGATTATGGCAGTTTTCGCGGGAACTGCAGTTACCGGCCTGATTCAGTCTTCCAGTGCCTGCAGCGTCATGGTAGTGGGCTTCGTCAATGCCGGTTTGATTAGCTTGCGACAGGCTATTGGAGTTATTTTCGGTGCCAATATTGGGACTACGGTTACGGCTCAGATGATTTCGCTGAATATCAAGGAAGCGGCGTTACCGGCTGTCGCTATAGGGGTTGCTCTTTTGATGCTTGCCAGGCGCAGCAAAACTCGTTCTATTGCCAATGCTATCCTCGGCTTCGGCCTGCTCTTTCTGGGCATGACAATGATGTCCAGCGTCCTTAAAGGCATTGCCGACTTTCCCAGCTTTATCAACATTTTTCAAACCTTTAACTGTAAACCGGCACCGGGTGAGCCGATGCCGCTTCTGCCGGTAATGGGCGCTATCGGCATTGGTACGGCTATGACTGTGCTTATCCAGAGTAGCTCTGCCACTATCGGCTTGGCAATCGCTCTGGCTGCCAGCGGCTTGATCAATTTCTATACCGCCGTGCCTTTAATTCTTGGCGACAACATCGGGACTACCGTCACTGCGCTTCTGGCCTCTATCGGCACCAACCGCCCCGCCCGTCAATCAGCGATTGCACATACAATCTTCAATGTCCTAGGCGCTACTTATATGGTTTTGTTGCTCTATGTAACCATTGACGGCGTTCCAGTCTTTATGCATATTGTAAATACGATAACTATGGGCGAAGTGTTTGCTGAAATGCCGGAAAATATCGGCCGCCATATTGCTTCGGCGCACACCTTGTTTAATGTCTTTAACGTTTTACTGTTCCTGCCGCTGGTACCGATCATCGCCTGGCTTTGCAACCGTATATTGCCGGTGCAGAAAGAAAAACTGGAAACCGTCCCTCTTGAACCGCACCTGCTCGATACCCCCGCAATTGCGATTGATCAATCGATCAAGGCAATGGTTAAAATGGTGGAAGCCGGGCAGAGTCTCACCAGAGACTGTGTGAAACAACTTGATGAAAGCCGGATTAAGGCGCAAGAAGGACTACAGCAGCACGAAGACATTATTGACCATATGCAGCATGACACAATCCAGTACCTTACGGAGCTCACCCACCGATACATAACGGAAAATCAAGCTACTTTAATTCCCCTGCTAGTCCATTGTGTTAACGATGCCGAACGACTCGGCGATCACGCTATGAATATCCTCGAACTTGCTCAGTTGCGGGCCGACAGCAAAACCGAACTGAGTGAGTCGGCCCGCCAGGAAATAAACCATATATGCGACTTAGTCAGCCAACAGGCTGAATGGGTACAGCGGTCTTACGAAGGGGAAGGGGAAGAAGGCGCCGCTCGGGCTTTAAAACTTGAGGGTGAAATTAATCAACTGACCGTTGATGCTGAGCAAAACCATATTAAACGGCTGGAAAAAGACTGCTGCTCCGTGAAAAGCGGCATCCTTTATACCGAGATAATCGGTAACTTGGAACGCATAGCAGACCGGCAGGCAAATATCGCCGAACGCTCCTCTGAAATCCGCAAGCTTCGCGAAAGCTGAATCTCCCGACGACGATACAACTCCGAATAACTCCATGCGCAAAGGCCGCGGCACCGCAGTATCGCCCCATATGCGGCAAATTCGCGAATACAGTACTGCGAGGGTTCGCTATCCGCTATGGGTTAGCCGTATTTAAAATATGCTTGCAAACCGGGGGGGGCAGTTGGTACTTCATTTCATACCGCTTGACAACCATCAAAAACCCAGTATAATAACTAGTATATAATCGTATTTTATCTTCTTACCCGGGACGCATGTCAAGCTGTTACAGTTGACAACCTCTTTAGATTTGTCACCTGTTTTGTTTGTGATTGACAGTACAAAGGCCGTCTGCACGAGGGTTTTTTCTGCGTCACTCGATTTCTTTTTACTTTTTCTCCAAGTCCAGTGTTCCGGCGCTCAAGTTTCGCAATATTTACGGGCTGGAACCGTAGCAGTATGTAAGCGAAAACCCCTATTCATGAGGACAATAAACGAATGGTTACTTATACCGAAGAACAACAGGAAATGGCTGAGAGCATTGATGCCAAGGCCAAGCATAATAATTGGCTAGACTGGCGCTGGCATGTGCGGCATACAGTGCGTGACATAGAAACTTTTGAGGAATTGCTCGGGGTTGAATTCGAACCCGAGGAGCGTCGCGAGCTGGAACAGACTCTGGAACATTTCCCGCTCTCTATTACGCCGTACTACTTGTCTCTCATCGATCAAGAAAACTTTCGCAATGACCCAGTTTTCAAACAGGCTTTTCCATCGTCGCTGGAAATGAGCATTGAAGACTATGACATGTCGGATCCGCTGCATGAAGACAAGGATTCGCCGGTTGAAGGAATTACGCATAGGTATCCGGATCGGGTTTTATTCCATGTAGCCAATGTCTGTTCCATGTATTGCCGCCACTGTACTCGCAAACGCAAGGTTGGCGACATTGATTCTGTGCCGGACCGCGAGACTATGGAGAAAGGGATAGACTATATTCGCAATAATACCGCCGTCCGCGACGTTCTGCTGTCGGGTGGCGACCCGCTTATGCTGCCGGACAAAACCCTAGACTGGTTGTTAACCGAGCTGCGCAAAATCGAGCACGTTGAGGTCATTCGTATAGGTACGCGCATGCCGGTAGTTTTGCCATATCGAGTTACAGAGAACCTAGTGCAAGTACTCAAGAAACACCATCCGCTGTGGCTCAACACGCACTTCAACCATCCCGTTGAATTTACGCCGGCCTCCCGGGCTGCGCTCCGTCGCTTGGCCGACGCCGGAATTCCTCTGGGCAACCAGTCGGTGCTCTTGGCAGAAGTGAACGATTGCCCGCGCATAATGAAAGCTCTGGTCCACAAGCTTGTCGCCAACCGGGTACGTCCTTATTACCTTTACCAGTGCGATTTGTCCGAGGGGCTTACACACTTCCGGACGCCAATAGGCAAGGGCATTGAGATTATTGAAAGCCTTATCGGGCATACCAGCGGTTTTGCGGTGCCGACCTATGTGATTGACGCACCGGGCGGGGGTGGAAAAATACCGGTGATGCCGAATTATCTTATCTCTTGGTCGACCAACAAGGTTGTCTTGCGTAATTACGAGGGGGTTATCTGCACGTATCGGGAGCCTGACAGCTACCCGGCCAGGTCCTGTGACCGCAATTGTGAAGATTGTCATCTGCACCTGAAAACCGAGGATTCAGACGAACACGACGTACTGGGGATCTCCCGATTGCTGGCTGACCACGATGAAACCTACTCTCTGGTCCCCGAAGACAATGAAAGGACGGAGCGCCGCGATGCCTGATGCCATAATTAATATCGGCAAGTCACAAATCCAGCATGGCCCGGCTAATGACCGCGTTTATTTGATGAAGCTTGATGAGGGAGCGACGAAGAAGACGCTGGACGAAATAGACCGCTTAGCCGAAAGCCGGGGATATTCAAAGATATTTGCCAAAGTGCCGAGTCCGGGCCGTGAGCAGTTCCTCACCCGAGGCTATGCCGAGGAAGCACGCATCCCCCAGTATTACAACGGTCGGATTGACCTGCATTTCATGTCTCGTTTTTTGACTTCGAAACGCGCTATTGCCCCTGATCAAGCTGAACAAAAAGAAGCGCTGGCTTTGGCGCGGGGAAAGCAGATA
The DNA here is from genome assembly GCA_046482565.1 of Lentisphaeria bacterium. GTDB lineage: Bacteria > Verrucomicrobiota > Lentisphaeria > Oligosphaerales > MVZH01 > JAWOEV01. Next base: position 6,782 of record JAWOEV010000179.1, read on the forward strand.
AACGACAAACCTGCAACCGCAGAACTGCCGCCGAGCTACAGCTATCGGGTTTGTGAAGAAAAAGACGCGCCGGCCATTGTCAAGGTCTATAAGAAAGTGTTTGAGTCTTACCCCTTCCCGATTCATGATCCTGACTACATAGTGGAAACAATGCGTACCAATGTCACTTATTTCGGCATATGGGCAGGTGGTCAGTTGATTGCCTTGTCTTCTGCGGAGCGCGATCTGGCGGCTGACAGTGTTGAAATGACCGACTTTGCCACGCTACCGCCCGCCCGGCGACGAGGTCTGGGCGTTTTTTTACTGCAACACATGGAAGAGGAAATGGCCCGGCGAGGTGTGTATACCGCCTACACAATCGCCCGCGCCATATCGGCCGGCATGAACATAGTGTTTGCCAAACAAGGCTATAAGTACGGCGGCACCTTAGTTAACAATACGGACATATGCGGCCGTCTTGAAAGCATGAATATCTGGTGGAAAGCGCTGCAGTAACAGCTCAGGCAAGTTTATCGGCGTGGCCGACCTCTTTTATGAGCTGCGTCATGCGGCGACCGTACTCGACATAGTTGTTGTAGCGCACTTCAGCTTTGGAAGTAACGCTTTCGTCATGGAACACGACAGCGAGGTGCGGTTCGATGGAGATACCGCCGTCGTAACCGTTGTCGAGCAGGTCTTTTACGATGGGGCGAACATCGCCGTCGCCCTCCCCCGGGTATGTAAAAACAGTGTTGCCGGTCTCAGGATCAATTTTACCGTCTTTGATATGCACATAAGCGATGTGGTCTTTGACGTGACTGTAAAATTCCCAAGCCGACTGCTTCGGATACGGGGTTGGTTTTGTCCGATCATCGGTAAAAACTGGATTGCCAGTATCGAAAACCAGCTTTAGCCCCGGCACGTTTTCCAGCATCTTGAGTGTATATGTCCATCCCATACCGCCATAATTCATACAATTTTCATGGACTGGGGTAATGCCGGCATCGGCGAACATTTTCTGCAGTTCGCGCAGACGGCGGAAACGCTCTTCCTCCATTTGCTCATCCGGGTCGTGGTCTTTGAGAACTGCAAAACTCATTATCCGGATTAGTTTGGTGCCGAGGCGCTGCATGCGCGGGATTGCCCGCCTGACTTCCTCAAGGGATGAGTCGAACGGTTCATTGATTTTTTTACCCCAGTTGGCGACGGCCGAGCCGAAGCAATTTATTTGAATGCCCGCCTCTTCCAGTTGCTCACAGACACGATCGAATTCCTCGTCCGCCAGGTCATGGATATTTGTACCGTCTATCTTGCGTGATTCAATATACTTCCAACCCAACTCTTTAGTAGCTTTTATCTGGGTGGCGAGGTCATTTCCGGCTTCATCGGCGAATCCAGTTAAATACATGACTTCTATATCCTTTTTCTATTGCTATTCTTTTTTATTGACATTTCAGTTAGCCCTTTCGCGAAACGGTATCGCGGACGGTCTAGTTAGACGCCATGCGAAAAGGTCTCGCGCTCCGCCTGAGGCGGATTGAGGAGCGCCGGTGGCTCTTCTCGGGATTTTCGTGTTGTCATGCACTACCCTAAGCGGTAATGCGTTACAACTCGAAAACCCGAGAAGGGGTGCCGCCGCCTCAACCCGAAGGGCCCGTGCTTCTTTCGGCGATATGTCGACTTTCCG
>JAWOEV010000202.1:0-4605 GCA_046482565.1 Lentisphaeria bacterium
TATATTCAAACGCCGTCGGATGGGTCAAGGTTCTGGTCGATGAAGAAAATCTGGAGGATGCCCGGTGCATAATTGAGGAACACCGGCGCACTGCTGCCGAACAGCATGAAGACGCGCGGAAAAGATGTCCGAAATGCGGCGGCACCGACGGACAGGAGATTAAACGCCCGCTTATACTCGGTATCCTGGCGGTGTTAACGCTGGGGGCGCTGACTTTGCTTATAGGCTGGCCCCGCTTTAAATGCCCTGACTGCGGCCATAAATGGCGCTAGCCCAAGTTTTGCAACTTGGGCTATAAGTCGTTGCTCGTAACGACCGGTTTTCTTGTGGCACTAAATTGCGTAATTTAACGGTACTTTTTTTGCAATTCAACGAGTTATGACACAGAATTTCTCAAAAATTTTATTTTAGCCCGAATTTCTGGAAAGTCGGGCTGGCACGTTCTCTTGGACGCGGGTATTCCAAAGGCATGCAAGCCCAAAAAAAACTGGCGGAGAGGCAGGGATTCGAACCCTGGGTACCCGTGAAGGTACACAGCATTTCCAATGCTGCACAATCGGCCGCTCTGTCACCTCTCCGCATAAATTAAAAAGTCATTGGAATATAGCCCGCTTTTTGCACGAAGCAACAGCATCACATCTTTGATTTTTCCGGCTTGAAGCGGTGGTTACCACAGCAACAAGCCGGAGAAAAAACAAATCTGCAATACTGTTGCTTCGTGCAAAAAGCGGGTTAAGTATGTTCATTCAGAATTCAACATTCTAGGTTGTTTTACAGAAAACCGTGAAGAGCCGTAAGTTGCTTGTCAAGGGGGCGCCTGACTTCGAGAACCATGCCGGCACCTTTTTACCTGGGGCAGATCAGTCTTCCAGGGTCAGGATTACATAGGTTGGCAGTCCCATCACGCCGAAATGCTTGATGACCGGTTTATGCCGGGCCGAGTCCAAATCCTCCGCCTGGTACTTTAGCAGTACAAACTTCTTCAATTCTTTCCGGACTTCCGCGTGGCGCAATGTGGTTTTATCCATCGCATGGCAATTTTTACACCAGCTTGCCCAGAAATCGATCATGACCGGTTTTCCCTGCTTCAAACCTGTACGCAGCGCCGGTTCCAGGTCGGAATACCATTGCAGCTTTTCAGTTGATAAGTTGCCTGCCGTCGCCTCTGCCGCGGCCGGGGGCGGTTCTGCACTTTCATTTGGGCTAAAGAGATTGTAGGCGGTGTAGGCGTAATACGCGGCCAGGGCCAATATGAAAAGCCCGAAAACGTATTTTATATAATTCATCCATTTGCCGGGTTTGGGCAGGAAAGACAGCCCGGCCCCCGCAAAAGGCCAGGGCAGGGCCATGCCAATCCCCAGGAGGAATGGGTACAGTAAAGCCAGCCGGCTGCCTTCGGCATACTGGTCGGCGGCCAGGATCAGGACCGCGATTACAATCGGGGCTACGCAAGCCCCCGCCAGTAAGGCTGAAACTCCCCCCATAATGAAAGCGACTGCCAGTGACCCGGTTTTCCACTTCTCCGTATGCAGTTTTGCCCCGAGGCGTGACAGGTCGATGTTGAATACTCCCAGGACGGCCAGGGCCAAGACTCCGAAAAGGATCGCTATGGTAAGGTTAAACCACGGGTTCGCGTTAATGGTTCCGAAGGCTTTACCGGTAAGCACAACAATGAGGCCGAGGGTGCCGTATGCCAGGGCGATGCCGAGCCCGTAAACCAGCCCGAGAGTCAGCCCGCGTGATTTTGAGCCAGCTTGGGCACCGGCCCCGATAATGGCCAGGTTTACGGGAATCATCGGCAGGACGCAGGGGGTCAGGTTTAAAAGCAATCCGCCGAGGAGAATTATCCCGATTGTCAACCAGAGCGGTTTGTCCCCCAGCTTTGCGAAAAACCCGGTGGATGCCTGCCCGGTGCTTCCCCGCTTGAGGAAAGTCAGAAACGACTCCGGTTTGTGATATCCTGTGGTTGAGGCGCTGATAGAATATTTTTCGGCCAATTGCTGCCATCCCTTATTCCCGGCCCCCGCGGCTGCGGCTGAATTGTTCGGTGTCCTTTCGGTGCGTGTATTTCCCCGGCGGCCTTCACCAATTATCCCGCTGAATGAGAAATCCTCGCCGGTGGGCGGGAAACAGACCGTGTCGGAGCAGGCCTGCCAGCTTATGGCGAGGGTGATTGCCCACTCATCGCCTGCGTTGCCAGCGATAGGCGCGGTGACCGTGAAGGTGTTGTTCGTTTGCGCGAAGACTTCCGCCTTTTTATCTCCGGGCGGCCCGAACTGATCTTCTATGGTGTCGAGGGCCGGGGTTTTGATCCGGACCTCACCGATATGCTTTTTCGATTTGGTTGTCAATTCAAAAAAGCGGTCTTTTTCAGCGTAAACATGCTGTCCGGGGGGGATCGTCATTGTAACCGCAACGATGAGTGGTTCGGCTTGAGTCGGTATCTGGTTTACAGAAGCCCTTGCCGTGACACGCGGGCTCTGCACGCCCGCCTTCTGAGCTTTTGCAAAAGGGGCAAACGAAGGGTGAAAATTGCACAGAAACAGGACTGTAAGAAGAATTATAGTAAAATGATTGCGCATTTAACGGCGTCCTTTTAATTGGAGCTCGACACCTTTTTTAAGAAGGGGTCGACAAACTCATGTTTTATGTATGACCACGGTCGCCTTCGTAAGGTTTCACGGCCTTGCGCAAGGCCTGTATGCGTTGGGCAAGCTCTGCATTGCCACCGCCGAAAACGGCAGTGCCGGCCACCAGCGTCCGGGCCCCCGCTTCAGTGACTTGCGCAACAGTATCAAGATTAATTCCACCGTCAACTTCCAGGTGAATATTCTTTCCTGAAGCATTGATCATTTCGCGGACCCGCTGAATTTTGGGTAACATCTCAGGCATGAATTTCTGGCCGCCGAAGCCGGGTTCTACCGTCATTACCAGGACAAGGTCAATTTTATCCATGAACGGTTCCAAATGGCGCGCGGGAGTATTCGGTTTTAAGCACAAACCGGCACTACACCCCAACTCGTGAATTTGCTGCAAGACATCATGAATTTTTTCACCCAGTTCGGCATGGACGGTAAGATTGTCGGCCCCGGCTTCAATAAAGACCGGCGCAAAATTTTCAGGTTCTGAGACCATCAGGTGGCAGTCGAAAGGCTTATCACTGAAGGGACGAAGCGATTTGACTACCGCTGGACCGATGGTCAGATTCGGGACAAAATGCCCGTCCATAATATCAACATGAATGAGGTCGGCACCGGCCTTGTCAACGGCGCGAATTGCCTCGCCCAGCCGGGAAAAATCAGCCGCTAAAATTGACGGGGCAATGAGCAGTGAATCGGGATCGACAGACCTGAAATCTGAATTGGCCATAAGTTTACCTGTGAATTTATCTCTTGCCTGAATATAACAACTAACCCGAATATTGCAGGCTAAGCGGATACCGGCTACTTTAGCAACTCCGCTTTTATCCATTTGACCAGTTCATCCGTGCCGGTGGTCAAATTCACCGCGGGGGCATAGCCCAGTTCACTGCGGGCATAGTGCAAATCGGAATAGTGACTGCCGCCCAGCATAGAGGCAAGGAAGCGGGTCATGCCCGGTTCACTATGCACCGGGAATATTTTGCGGAACCACTCTTCCAGCGCCCCGATTCGACGCGCCGTTTTACAGGACCGTTTTTTGGTAACCGCTGCCAGCCCGCATTCTTTCAGAATTTCATTTATCCACTCCCAGAGATTAACCGGGTCACCGTCGGCTATATGGATAACATGTCCCGCTATTGAGCTGTCAGGGGTAAGCCGGTCGGCGGCCGTTATAAGGGCGTCCGCTGCGTTCCCGACGTGTGTGAGGTGGGCCAGGTTGTCGCCGTTGCCGACTTGCCGCAGGCGGTTTTTCCGGGCTTGCTGCAGCAGCCATGGAACAACCAGCGGTTCACCCGGCCCATAGACGAAATGGGGGCGTATGGCACACGTCGACAAACGACGGATTTCAGTATCAATCAAGCTTCCAGCCGGTATTTCATCCGCCTTTTTCCGGATCACCATTTCCCAGTTGTCGGCCGCCAAAACCATTTTTTCAGCTACCGCTTTTGAGGCGGGGCAGGGTGAATCATAGCGGCGGGGGTAGGGGGTGCTTTCATCTATGTTACAGAAGTGTCTTTGGGCCTTTCCGTACAATACCGCCGGCGTACTGCTGTAAATGAGCCGTGAAACTTTATTCTCAACACAAGCCCGAATTACGTTTGCCGTACCTCGCGAATTGAAATTGAAAAAATCTTCTCGCTTACCGTGGAAACCGCTAAGTTCTGCGACATGATACACTGTATCAACCCCCCGGCAGGCCGGGGCAAGCGTTTCATAATCCCGGATATCACCTTTGTGCCAAATCGCCCGCGAGTTTATGGGGCGCGGGGCTTCCCGGTCATCATAAATATGGACAATCTGCCCCTGCGCCAGTAATTTCTCAACGACATATCTTCCGAGGTATTGCGCCCCGCCGACAACCAGGGCGCTGCGTTTTTCGTTTTGTGTTGTACTGTGGTTTCGCATGAGGGCGATGCCTTTTGTCCAGTGTTCTGGCGCTAACCCGCTTTTTGCACGAAGCAAC
>JAWOEV010000245.1:0-6111 GCA_046482565.1 Lentisphaeria bacterium
GTGGAGCCGACGTCCCCGTCGGCTTCACGGAGGGCGTGCTGGCGTCCCGTAGCTCCGACGTCCCCGTCGGAGTTGTTGCGGGTTGCCTTGGGCGAGTCGCGCTGGTTGTGCTCAGCTGGCGCTGGTGTGCGCTTGTTTTCGTTTGCCCGGGGGCATAGGCGCTGGCGGCGCTGGCAGGAAGCCGATGGGGACGTCGGCTCCACGTAGAGCGTGCCGGTGTTATACGTAGCTCCGACGTCTCGTCGGAGTTCTTGCGGGTTGCCTGAGCGAATCGCGCTGGTTGTGCTCAGCTGGCGCTGGTGTGCGCTTGTTTCCGTTTGCCCGGGGTATGGGCGCTGGCGGCGCTGGCAGGAAGCCGACGGGGACGTCGGCTCCACGGAGAGCGTGCCGGCGTCCCGTAGCTCCGACGTCCCGTCGGAGTTGTTGCGGGTTGTCCTGAGCGAATCGCGCTGGTTGTGCTCAGCTGGCGCTGGTGTGCGCTTGTTTCCGTTTGCCCGGGGGCATGGGCGCTGGCGGCGCTGGCAGGAAGCCGACGGGGACGTCGGCTCCACGGAGAGCGTGCCGGTGTTATACGTAGCTCCGACGTTCGTCGGAGTTGTTGCGGGTTGCCTGGGCGAATCGCGCTGGTTGTGCTCAGCTGGCGCTGGTTTGCGCTTGTTTTCGTTTGCCCGGGGGGCATAGGCGCTGGCGGCGATGGCAGGAAGCCGACGGGGACGTCGGCTCCACGGAGAGTTGTTGGGCGTTTGACTGCGCCGTTTGCGCTGGCTTGCGATTAGGACCTTATGGGTATCGCAATCGAACTCGAACTGTTCGGACAATCAATATCGATACCGATACCGATTCGCAGTAAAACAAATCAGGAAAGAACCGAAAAGATGTTTCGCAAAACTTTATTCTGGAAAATATTCCCCGTATTTCTCGGGATTGTTCTGGCCTCGCTATTTGTGCTGGGCTGGTATTCGTCACGGGAATTGCGTTTGTTCTTTATGGAACGAATGCAGAATAATCTGGAAAAACGGGCCAATCTGGTAGCCCACCAGATCCAGAATTATTACCCGGAACCCGAGCCGGAGAAAATCAATAAGCTGTGCCGGCAAGTGGGAGTGCTTACCGACAGCCGGATTACTGTTATTGATCTTGAGGGGGTTGTGTTAGGTGATTCCGAGGAAAATCCCGCAAAAATGGAAAACCATGCCGATCGCCCGGAAATCCGCACCGCGATGCAGGCCATTACCGGTACCTCGAAGCGATACAGTACCACTGTGCAGCAGAATATGATCTATGTGGCGGTCCCAATTCGCAAAGAGGGCGATTTGCAGGGTGTGGTCCGGGCCTCACAGTCACTGCGATCTTTCGAAAACGCCTTGGGGGCCACGCAGTTTAAAATAACTGTAGCCGGGATAATTGTCGGCCTCGGCGCTATACTGCTGAGCTTTGCCGCAGGACGTAAGCTGACGCGGCCGTTGTCGGAAATCAGGCACGGCGCTCAACGCTTTGCCAATGGTGACCTCAAAACCCGCATACCTGGTTTTGCCACCGAAGAATTTCAATTGCTGTCGCAGACCATGAATCAGATGGCGTCTTACCTCGACAATCGCATAAGCAAAGTGATTCAGCAACGCAATGAAGCCGAGGCGATTCTGTCCAGTATGACCGAAGGAGTGATGGCCGTCGATACTGAAGAAAAAATTATCAAACTCAATCAGGCGGCTGCTGACATGCTCGGGGTTAAGATTGACGAGGCTGAAGGTAAAACCGTACAGATGGTAATACGCAATGCCGCCTTGCAGAAAGCCTTGGCAGAAACGCTGACTCATGACGAATGCGTCAGTAAAAAAATAGTGTCTTACAACAATGAGGAACTTTATTTCCAAGTCAACGGCTCGCCGGTAAAGGATGCTTTCGATCAACCCCGCGGTGCGGTTCTGGTGTTGACCGATATCACGCAGATGCGGAAACTGGAGAATATTCGTAAGGATTTTGTCGCTAATGTCTCCCACGAGCTGAGGACCCCGATCACTTCAATTCAGGGATTCGTTGAAACTCTGCTGGACGGCGCCATTGAGGATAAAGAAGATGCTGAGCGCTTCCTGAATATTATTTTCAAACAGACCAATCGCCTCAATGCTATCCTGGAAGATCTGCTGTTGCTTTCACGTATTGAGCGTGAAGGTGAGAAGCCGTCTTTGAGTTTCGAACGTTATCGCATAAAAGATATCCTGCAAACCGCTATCCAGGTGTGTGAGCACAAGTCAAAAGAAGAGAACGTGGCCGTGTCACTGGATTGTCCACTTGAGGTTCATGCGGACGTTAACCAGCTTCTGATGGAGCAGGCGCTGGTAAATATCATTGATAACGCTCTGAATTACAGCCCGCCCGGCACTGAAGTAGAAGTCCATGGCCGACAGGAGAACCGCGAAGTGATTATTTCCGTGACCGATCGGGGATGCGGCATCCCGGAAGAAGATATGCCGCGAATTTTCGAACGCTTTTATCGCGTTGACAAAGCTCGCAGCCGGCAGTTGGGAGGAACGGGACTGGGGCTGGCCATCCTCAAGCATGTCGTTCAGGCGCATGGCGGCCGCGTTTCGGTTGACAGCCAGGTGGGGCGCGGCAGCACTTTCCGAATTCACCTGCCTGCCTCCGAGTCTTCGTAGGTTGTGTGAGACACGATAATGTTGAATCGTGGATCCTGAATCTTGAATGATTAATTACTCTGTCCGCGGAGTTCAATTCAAGCTTCAAATTTCAGAATTCTTGTAGAGTCTCGCCCGGGGGTGCGGTGGCTGCCACCGCGTTGGTATTGGCCTGCGTAAAAGAAGTCTATGCCGGTGGCGCCCGGCAGCTGTCGGCCGATTGGCTTGTACTCATCTGAGCTTAGGGTTAAAGTAGAGCGTGGTGCGAAGCGTTGTATGAAACCAAAAACATTGACAAGCATCTGCCTGCCGGTCGATGCCAAGTCCGACAAACGGCCAAAAGGAAAGTAATATGCCCAAACATATCGGAATTCTCACCAGCGGCGGGGATTGTCCCGGTCTAAACGCCGCAATTCGCAGTCTTGTCCGCGCTGGCGAACACAACGGTAAGATGCGTTTTACCGGGTTTATGGATGGATTCCGGGGGCTGGCTTTTGATCGCACACTGGCGCTTACCGGTGACCGGCTATCCGGCATCCTGACCGACGGGGGAACTGTGCTCGGAACCAGCCGGGACAAGCCGCACAAGATGTCGGCTGATGGTGAGAAGGTCGATATGACCGAGGCCATTTGTGAAACCTACAAGCGGCATAAAATTGACACGCTGGTTTGCATTGGCGGCGGCGGGACACAGAAAAATGCGCGCCGTTTGATGAAGGTCGGTTTAAATGTCGTAACCTTGCCGAAAACGATCGACAATGATATCGCTCGCACTGATACTTCGATTGGTTACGACACAGCCCGCAGTATTGCTACGGAGAGCATCGACCGTCTGCACTCTACCGCTACCAGTCATAACCGGGTTATAACGGTGGAAATAATGGGACACCGGGCCGGCTGGTTGACGCTTGAGTCCGGCATTGCCGGAGGGGCTGATATTATCCTCCTGCCCGAGGTGCCCTATGACTTGGCCAAAGTAAGCGAGGCTGTAAAAGCCCGAACCGTAGCCGGGAAGCGCTTCAGTATTGTTGCTGTGGCCGAGGGTGCCATGTCTTTGGATGATGCGGCTCGGATTAAGGATCTGGTCAAAAGTAAAAAGGAAGCGGACAATAAATCAGAGAAACGGAAAATCTCCCTGCAACTCGAAAAAATCCACGCCGAACATGTGGATCACACCGTTAAGCTTACCTCAGACCTGGAGTCTATGACCGGCCAGGAATCGCGTTTAAGTATTCTCGGCCATCTGCAACGCGGCGGGGCACCGTCCGCTTTTGACCGTATCCTAGCAACTCGGCTCGGGGCCCGTTGTATTCAAGTGATCGAAGACGGGGAGACCGGTGTAATGGTCGCAGTGCAAGGCGATAAATTGAAAACCGTATCCCTGGATAAAGTAGCCGGAAATAAAAATTTTGTCCCTGTCGACCATCCCCTGATTATTGCGGCGCGGGATCTGGGCACTTGCTTCGGGGATTAAAGAAATGCTTAAGCACTAATTCAAACTAGAATGAGCATGGATAACCAGCAAAACAAAATCACTGTCCGGCAGAATCCCGATGTATCCCTGCAACCCCTCCCGGTAGCCGTGATTGACATCGGGACCACGGCCGTGCGGTTGCTGATTGCTCAGGAAGACGCCAATCACAACCTGCATACGCTGGAATCACTCAGTTTGCCTGTGAGCCTGGGGACCGATACTTTTACCAGTGGCAATTTGGGTATGGACGCGATTGAAGAAGGGGTTCAGGCCCTGGCTAAATTCCGGCATGTCTTGGACGAATATCGGATCTCCGACAAAAAACAATTGCGAGTGGTGGCCACCAGCGGCGTTCGTGAGGCGCGGAATCGATATGTTTTTGTGGATCGGGTCAAGATTGCCACGGGTTTGGATGTCGAAGTGGTAGACGAAGCCGAGGTGAACCGCCTGACCTATTTGGGTATGCAACCGCTTTTTGAGCAGTATGAAGATCTCCAGGGTGTGCAGTCGCTGATCGTCGAAGTCGGCGGCGGTAGCACTGAAGTGCTGGCCGTGCGTGACAGTGACCTTATTTTTTCACAGTCATACCGCCTCGGGTCTTTACGTTTACGGGAGATGTTGACCAGTTTCCGGGCGCCGTTGCCGCGCCAGCGCAAAGTGATTGAGTCGCATATCCGGCAGACTGTTCGTGAGGTGGAGGAGCGGGCGAAAAACTGGGACAGTTTGCGACTGATCGGCATGGGCGGGGATTTACGGTTTGCCGTGGACCAAACTCTGGTTGAGGCTGATTGGCACGGCCTGCAACGCTTATCCACTCGAAAGTTATCAGAGTTTACCACCAAAATCCTTGATCAGTCGGTGGACGAGCTGGTTAATACTTATCATCTTGCCTACCCTGAAGCCGAAACTCTCGGGCCCGCCTTACTCAGCTACCTGCGCTTTGTGGAGTCCCTAGGGCTTAAAGAGTTATTTGTGGCTTCCACCAGCATGCGCGACGGTGTCCTCAACGAAATGGTTTCCGAAAAGATCTGGAGTGGGCATTTCGCTGAACAAGTACTTGATTCGGCTATGAATTTAGGGCGCAAGTATTATTTCGATGAAAGCCACTGCCAACATGTGGCGGCGCTCAGCCTTACCCTTTTCGACGAGCTGCAGGAAGAACATCGGCTCACACCGCGGCATCGACTCATACTGCAGGTGGCGGCGCTCCTGCATGACATCGGTACTTATATCAGCGAACGTAGCCATCATAAACATTCTATGTATCTGATTCGCAACAGTACGCTTTTCGGGATCGGGCGCTCTGAACAGATCATGATTTCATTGATTGCCCGCTATCACCGCAAAGCGTTGCCTAAACCGCGCCATGAAGGGTATAATGAATTAGATCAGGATAATCGGATTGCCATGCTCAAGCTGGCTGCGATACTCAGAGTTGCCGACGCGCTGGACCGCGGTCATGCCCGGCGGGTTGGGAATATACGAGTCGCCAAGGAAGCGGGGCGTATAACCGTATTGGTCCCGAGGGTTCCGGATCTGACCCTGGAACAACTGGCCCTGCGTGAAAAAGGCGAACTCTTTACGCAAGTTTACGGCATGGACATAGCCTTTCGCCAAGCCCCCGGAAGAAGATGAGATAGCCTTGACAGGTGTGGGGGGGGGAAGGGAAGCCGACGGGGACGTGGGCTCCACGGAGAGCCGGTCGCCCTTACGTAGCTCCGACGTCGTCGGAGTTGTTGCGCACTTACGTAGCTCCGACGTCCCCGTCGGAGTTGTTGCGGGTTGTCCTGGGCGAATCGCGCTGGTTGTGCTCAGCTGGCGCTGGCTTGCGCTTGTTTTCGTTTGTCCGGGGGCCTAGGCGCTGATGGAAGTGGCAGGAAGCCGACGGGGACGTCGGCTCCACGGAGAGCGTGTCGCCTTTACGTAGCTCCGACGTCGTCGGAGTTGTTGCGCACTTACGTAGCTCCGACGTCCCCGTCGGAGTTGTTGCGGGTTGTCCTG
>JAWOEV010000250.1:0-4096 GCA_046482565.1 Lentisphaeria bacterium
GAACTTCGAAAGAAACCTGGACATGTGATTGGGCACCAAGGTTGTAAATTTCGGTCGGCTCAATCTTTTCCAGCAGCCGATTCAGGTTGCTGGAGTCTGTCAGGTCGCCGTAGTGTAAAAACATTTTCACGTTCGGTTTGTGCGGATCTCTGTAGAGATGATCAATCCGGCCGGTGTTAAATGAACTGGCCCGACGTATCATCCCGTGGACTTCATAACCTTTATCAAGAAGTAACTCGGCCAGATACGATCCGTCCTGACCGGTAATACCTGTGATAAATGCGACATCTTTCATTTTTATATATCTTCCGTAGTTTGACGCCGTGCGATTTATTTACGCGTGGCGGCTGTTTTGCTTACCGGATTCGTTTTCAATATCCGGTACTAGCCTGAATAATGCACGGGCCAAGTTTGCCGCAGATTTCTTCGAGACCAGATGATGCTTCCTACTGGACAGCAGGATGCAAGACGCTGGCTCGGAGGAATATGCGGTGAAATTGGCCCGTCCTGAGGATGGATTTTTGAGAAAACCGTCCATTGAAAATGAGTTTTTCCGACATGATTTTCATAACCACTTACTTGTCAAGATAATGTAACGTTTTATCAAAAATCCATGCATAATTAAGGCTAGCCGATCGCCTGACATACGGTAATTGCCGCGACTCCAGTGATATCTTCAGTGGAGCAACCGCGGGAAAGGTCGTTGATCGGATTGGCCAGCCCCTGGAGGATAGGGCCGTAGGCAGCGGCACCGGCCAAGCGCTGAGTCAGTTTGTAAGCAATGTTACCGGCTTGCAGATCAGGAAAAATGAGGATATTGGCGCGACCTGCTATCTCACTGTTAGGACATTTGCTGGAGGCAACGTCCGGCACCAATGCGGCGTCCGCCTGCAGTTCGCCGTCAACCAGTACGTCCAACTCTTCCTGTTTAACTCGATCTTTGGTCTTTTGAGTGGCTTCAGAGACTTTAGTGACGAGTTCATGTTTAGCACTGCCTTTGGTTGAGAAAGACAGGAATGCCACGCGTTGTTCGCCGTTCAGCAAGGCCTTATGGGTTTGCGCTGTCGCCATGGCAATATCCACCAGTTGCTCAGCGTCGGGGTTGGGGTTCACACCGCAGTCTGCGTAGAGCAGGGTATTGTCGCTGGCGGGACTCGGGGTTTGCAGGTCCATGATAAAACAGCTACTGGCCGTTTTTATCCCTTTGGCCGTACCGATGCAGTGAAAGGCGGCGCGCAACATTTGCGGAGTGGAGGCGATACTGCCGGCCACGAGACCGTCGGCAACCCCGGTTTTGACCATCAAGTTGCCGAAATAGAGCCGTTTACCAGCCTGTTTCCGGGCTTGCTCGAGGCTGATGCCTTTGGCTTTTCTTCTTTCATAAAAGGCTTGGACCAGGTCGTCAATAAGCGGTGAATTCTGATAATCAATCCGGCGTAACGAACTGTCATTAAAAGGACACTCAACACCAGCTTCCTCAAGATCTGCGTCTGAAGCTAGGACAATTACATTAGCAATATTTGCTTCGACTATCTGTCGGGCGGCGGTTAAAACCCGGGGGTCTTGTCCTTCCGGCAGGACTATTGTTCTACGTTCATATTGGCTGATCTTTTTCTTGAGGATTTCCAGCAGTGCCATAATTATTCCGTTCCTGTTTTTGCAGGCTTTAAATTCAGATAGTGAATTATTTTTCTTCGCTGTTAAGGAGACGCAAGGTCTCGCGACCTATCATCAATTCTTCGTTGGTCGGCATGACGATTGCCTGCAGTGACGACTCCGGTGTGGAAAGCGTTGCCACTTCAGACCGCACATTTTGGTTTTCCGGTTGCGGATAGCATCCCAACGCCTTAAGGCGTTTGACAACAGCGGTGCGGGCCGGAATGCTGTTTTCACCAATGCCGCCGGTAAAGACAACTGCGTCTGCCTGGTCAAGTAATGTGTAGTAAGCGCCGATATAGTGTACGAGCCGATGTACAAACATGTTAAAGGCACACTCGGCGTTTGAATTGCCTTCGTCAATCGCGCCCAGAATATCCCGCATGTCACCGCTGCCTATTGTTGCCACCCCACGGAGGCCGCTTTTCTTGTTCAGCAATTGGTCCAGCTCATCGACGGTCATACCTTTTTTCAACAGGTGGATGAGTACTCCGGGATCGAGGTCGCCGCAACGGGTTCCCATGACCAAGCCCATAAGAGGGGTCATGCCCATGCTTGTGTCTAGGACTTGACCGTTGCGAATGGCGGCGACGCTGGAGCCGTTGCCGAGGTGACAGGTAATGAACTTCAGGTCGTCCAGAGGACGCCCCAGGTATTTAGCGGTCGCTTGGGCAACATACTTGTGGGAGGTACCGTGAAATCCGTACTTCCGAATACCGTGCTCTTCGTAGTACTTGTGTGGAATGGCATACAGATACGCGTAATCAGGCATAGATTGGTGAAAGGCAGTGTCAAATACGGCGATGTTCGGAGTTTCAGGGAAAACTCGTTCGCATGCTTCTATACAACCGAGGTTCGGAGGATTATGCAGGGGGGCCAGGCTTGAACAGAGCCGAATGGCCGATTTTACTTCAGCAGAGACTTTTACGGAATCGGAAAATTTCTCGGCACCGTGAACCACCCGGTGCCCGATTGCTTCAACATCCTGCAGTGAGTCAATCACTCCCAAGTCCTTGTCTACGAGCTTGTCGCAGATAACTCGCAAGGCGTCATCATGGTC
Source organism: Lentisphaeria bacterium (assembly GCA_046482565.1). GTDB lineage: Bacteria > Verrucomicrobiota > Lentisphaeria > Oligosphaerales > MVZH01 > JAWOEV01. The sequence continues at coordinate 2,717 of JAWOEV010000250.1, forward strand.
GGCAACATGCACTTCTTCTTCAATCTCGCGCCCGTCTTCCAGTTCATATTGCAAGTTGGGCTGCTTCAACCCGATTCGTTCGACTACGCCTTTGGCCAGCATGCGCTCGGATTTCATACGAAAAAGCGTAAATTTTACCGATGAGCTGCCGGCGTTGAGGACCAAGATTCTCACAAAAACCTCCTGGGTAATTTGACTATAGCAAAAACAGAACAGAATTACTATAATGCAGTAATTTAATGCTGCATGTAATCATGGCCGATTTGATGCTTTTGAAGATAACCGCTTTTTATTTCGAATTGTTGGCTTTAAGTTAACTAGACGCTCCGCGGAAAGGTATATGGTCAAGGTTCGTGCTCATTCACACCTTGTCTTACACCTTGTCTCGCACCTATTTCCAAGGAGGTATCGTTTTTCTCTTAGAGAATTGGACGAGGTGCGAGACAAAGTGAGAACAAATTTGGGTTTCATACGCTTTTTGCATGAAGGTCTAACCAAAGTATCGCCTGTAGCAAAATGAAACTTACCCTTTAATGACTGAACAACTGACAAAAAATATTTGCCGTTTTTTTGGAATCGGCAGTTCTGATGCCGTGTTTGTCAAAGAACAGCTGGATCTCAATATACGTGAAATGCGACGCCTTTCGCGACTTGCAGCCAAAAATAAAGATTGGCAGGGGCTGGAGCGTTTTGCTCTAGCGCTTGCCGCTCTGCATGATAACCTTGAAATATCTGAATTGCAAAATGCGTGCCAGGCGTTGAATAGTTGTATTTAGCCGTATTAATGTATACGTTTGATTTGTTCCTACTAAATAATCAAAAACCTGCAATAGTTGAACTGAGGGGACATTAGAATTACTCGTATAATTCTTACTTAAAGTTGTGCGTCTGTAGGATTGTTTATATTTAAATACTATAGCATACCGAGCAAAAATAATTAATATATCATTAGGGTCTACCAAATACGCATTATGTTGAGAATCACCGGTATAATCTGCACCTGTAACAGCTGGGGATTCCCATGTCTCATATTCTGCCAAGCTGCTTCCATCCCAAGTTATATAGGTGAATCTAAAATAATGATTTGTATATGCGTCAGTTACATAATTTATTATATAAACATTATTATCTGTTTTATACAATTCACTGGCTGTTATCCCAGTTCCGGATCGATGAATTACAATATCAGCTGCTGCACCAGAAAGTTCTAAGTCAGATCCAGTTTTTTGTAAAGTATTATTTTCATATTTCACCGCTTGAAGATGGCTTTTGACTCTACACCAAGATACAAGTGCATGAGTACTATTTAATTTCCATATACCCATACCACTGGTAAGTGTATCTGATGCAATATCAATGATATTACTTACAGAAAGCGAG
>JAWOEV010000251.1:0-6488 GCA_046482565.1 Lentisphaeria bacterium
GAGATTTTGTCTTTTCGGCGGAATGCGCTAGCCGTGAGCTAACGGTTTCCGCCGAAAAGACGAAAGATCGCCGAAAGAGACACGAGCCCTTCGGGTTGGGGCGGCGGCAGCCCCTCTCGGGCTTTTGAGCTGTAACGCATTACCCCGGAGGGTAGTACATTACAGCACAAAAGCCCGAAAGGAACCACCGGCACCCCCAACATGGACCTGAGACCTTTTCGCATGGCGTCATGTTAATCCGGGTAATCACCTGCCAACCGTGACTAAACGCCTTGCAGACGAAATCAAACGTATCATCTTATTGGAGGACAATTCGAAAATTAACAATAATCAATAACCAAACGCTAACTGTGGAATTTCACAACCGTGGTAAAAAGTCAAAACAATACAGGCACTCAGTTCAATATTCAGTTTGAAAGTTCAAACCCTTTTGCGGAACAGCTCCGGGGAGGGAAGTTCACTCTCGTCGTCGAGTGCCATCCTCCGGCAACCGGACAACCCTTTGAATCGGGTATGGCCATGGCCAAAAATATTGCCGAACATATCAGGGGGTTGGACGACATCACGGCCTTGGCGGTAACCGACCGTTTACAAAGTGAGGAACGCTACGACCCTGCCGGGGTTGCTGACATCCTGCGAAACGCCTCAGGCAAACCCGTAGTAATGCATATGTCTGGAAAAGGCTCAAATTCTGAGCGCATCCGCGAGCAAGCCTCGCAGGCAGCATCTTCAGGGGTACACAATATTCTTGCCGTCACCGGCGATCGCTCTGACAAACATCCCAAATCCAATGCCCTTAATCGCAGCCCGCGCTATGAAGGCGGCTATCTCGACAGCATAGATATAATCCGCAACCTGAGAGCGGCAGAGCATCCATACCATCGCGGTGCCGGGGTTAATCCATATAAATACAACCCGGCGGATCAGTATCTGCAATACTACAAAATGATCCGCAAGTTGAACAACGGAGCCGAGTTTCTGGTTGCTAATTTCGGATGGGATATGAAAAAGCTACAGGAACTGCAGTGGTATATGCAGATGCGGGAAATAGGCGCACCGGTCTTGGCCCGAGTGGGATTACTCAGTCCTGCGGCGATCAACGCTCTGACCGATAATGTGATCCCCGGGGTCCCCATTTCAAAATCCTTTGCTGCCCTGCTCCAGCGCGAATCGAATGTAAATGCGGCGCAATCGCTATCGGCTCAGCTGCAACGGCTGTCACTGCAGGTAGTCGGTTGCCGTTTACTTGGTTTCAGCGGCGTCCAACTGACGGGGATACAGGATCCGAAAACCTTGGATATGGTGCTGATGCGCGTGGAAGAAACTGCCGCTAAACTGAAATCCTATGAGGAATGGGCCGAGGCGTGGCATAATTACCACGGCGACCTCGAATTCGCGCCTTCCTCTCACGCTTATTACATATTTCGCAATCTTTTGGACCCGGGACAACAGATGTATGATGAACAGGAATGCCAAATGAACCGGCAGGATTTTCCGGCACCGAGCGGTAAAGACCGACTATGGGCAATGACGTTCGGACGTTTACTGGGACCGCGTGCCCCAGAGACCTTGCGGAACTTAGCCGTTAAGTTGTGGTGCCGTGATTGCCGGGAAGATTTCTGCGACTTGCGCTATTCCAATTCGCTTTGTCCACGCTCATGTCCTAAGCGTCTCCTTTACGGGGCCTGCGGCGGTTCACAGGCCGACGGGACCTGTGAGTTCGGCCACCAGACATGTTTCTTCCACCGGGTTCTGGCTCTGGCTTCGATCCACCATGATTTTGACCGGCTTGAGAGCAGGATCAATTTATAATTTTTTAATCGCAATTCATGATTTTTGAGTTGGATGCTTGATCAATAATGACTGAAGATCAATTATACACAGAACTTTTTGCCCGGCTACCTTCCCCACCGGAAGACGTAGTTGTGCCACCAGGGGATGATTGCGCCGCTATTCGCACCGGGGGAGAACGGGTTCTGCTACTGGCCGTTGATCAAATCGTGGGTGGCAGACATTATTACGAAAACGGGCCGGATGCCGCTTCACCGGAAGAGGTTGCACACAAACTACTGGCCCGTAATTTGAGTGACATAGCAGCGATGGGCGGCACCCCCCGGCATGCCTTGGTCGCCATCAGCCAGCATTGCGGACCGGACTGGCTGCGGCAATTCTATGACGGCCTGATTACCAGCGCACAGGAATATGATGTGTATCCGATTGGCGGTGACTGGGCAACCTCCGGCAAGGAAAATATCTGCAGCCTGACTATTATCGGTGATGTCGCCGAGGATGTACTGGTACGCCGAAGCGGTGCCGAACCCGGTGACTGCTTGTTCGCTACTGGTGTTTTCGGGCAATCTCTCACCTCAGGCCATCACTTGGCCTTCACTCCGAGATGCACCGAAGGTAGATGGCTGGCTGAAAACGCTTTTCCCAAAGCCATGATTGATGTCAGTGACGGCCTAGTTCTGGATGCCGGGAGATTGTGTGCCGCCTCGGACGTCGCGGTCGGAATTGATGCCGCAAAAATTCCGCGCCGCACTTCTAATACAACTGATAGCCAGGCCCTGAGTGATGGAGAGGATTATGAATTGCTGTTTGCCGTTGATCCGGGAAAAGTGCAAAAACTTAAAGCAACTTGGCCGTTTAATGAATTGAATCTCACGAAGATTGGTGTTTTCAAAAGAGCTGACAGCCCCCAAGTTACGGATATAAGCGGGGGGCCGCTGAATATTGCCAGCACTGGGTATGATCATCTGCAATAAAGGTTGACTATGTCGCAAAACGAACAACAAGTATTCAAAAGTCACGGGGTTGAGGAAACCGAACGCTTCGGCCGAAAATTAGCGCAGTTCTTGAAACCCGGTACGACGGTGGCCCTATATGGGGATTTGGGGGCTGGTAAAACCGTACTGTCACGAGCCATTGCCAGGGGTTTGGGAATCACCGAGCCGGTTACCAGTCCCACTTTCACAGTCGTCCAGGAATACCAAACCCCGGAGGGAAAATGGTTTTACCATCTGGATATGTACCGGATAAACAGTGAAGACGATGCCCTGGCCTTCGGGATTGATGAATATCTGTTCGTCCCAGACGGCATTACCTTGATAGAGTGGCCTGAGCGCATAGAGGATCTTTTGCATACCGAAGGACAAAGCACCGATAAAAAACACCGCGACCTAGTCTCAATTTACATCGAGCATAAAGGGCCCGACGAGCGGCAAATCACTTTCGCGGTGTAACCCGGATATTTCACGAATCGCCAGTGCCATAGATGGCTGCGAGACAACATTTAGCTGTACTGTGTACTGCAAATCGCAGGCTCGCAGTCAGATATGGTGCTGCCGATTCGCCCTTCGGGTGAAAATTGAGATTATGCGCCTAGTTACAAATCTTACCTTTTAACCAAAGATCTTAAGTTATTGATATTCATATATTTAAACCGTATAATCTCATTTTTCATGCAATGTTCGGGTTGGCGGTACCCGCTTCAAAAGTTGCTGATCATCTTCACACAGATTTTTGATCTTGGCTTTACGCTTACGACCAGTCAATGAGCGAATGACAATCACATCGTCTTTAACTGCGACCAGTGTACCTACCAACTTGCGGCCGTTACTGTCTTTCCAGGTCCGGGATTCTTCATAAATATTTTTTAAAACTGACGGTTCGCCGTGTTTTTCCCGATATTTTTTTGTAAGCTCTTTGAGATGTTCTACGTATTTCTCCGGGCCACCCTTTTTATAGCCGGTCCTGTTGATCATCTCTTCGTTGTCAGGGTTTATCAAAACGACGGTGGGAAAACCCCGAATCTTATATTTTTTCTGTAATTTCCGGTTCTGAGCCTTAACCTCCTTACTCTGCTTCTTCTTCCGCGGAAAATCCGCCTTTACACAAACTAAATTTTGCCGGACATACGTTTCAAAGCCGGGCTTTGAGAAAACCTCGCCCTCCAGCTTTATACACCAGCCGCACCAGTCAGATCCGGTAAACAGCAAAAGTACCGGTTTATTTTCCGCTTTTGCTTTTTTGACCCCCCCGGCGTAGTCGGTTGTCCATATCTCACTTGCTGACATCGCATTAAGGGTAAAAAACACAGTCAATAAGATTATCAAATTTTTCATGAATATTGCCTTCGATTATGTTGAAATATTACTCCAGCCCACAAAAGCAATATAAATTACTTTTTGCGATTTGCGAAAGCCGCCGACAAAGATATATTAAATATTTATAATGTTTAACTATTAGGATGTTTTAATGAGTGAAACGATGAACAAACAGCAACTGGCGACGGGAGCCAAGGTTATGCGCGCCCTAGCACACCCTGTGCGGCTGGGCGTTCTGCAATGCCTGCACGATGGGAAAAAAACTGTGAACGAGCTGGCGCATATGTTGGACTGCAGTCAGTCGATGATGTCCCAGCAACTGGCCATCCTCGAGAGTCAGGAAATTATTTCATCGCATAAAAGCGGAACCACAAAGTATTGCTCATTGCGCAATCCCGCTTTCATGGATATGTATAAGTGCCTGCATGAACATATGTTGAAGTACTTACGGGTGGGAGACAAAAGCACGGATTCAGGAAGTTAAACATACTGCGCACTAATCGATAAATTAATGCATAAGGAGAGTCGAATACTATGAAAATTGTCATTGTTGGTGGAGTTGCCGGCGGTGCCAGTGCCGCGGCGCGTGCCCGGCGTTTAAATGAAGACGCTGAAATTATCATGTTTGAACGCGGTGAATTTATTTCTTTCGCGAACTGCGGGCTGCCGTATCACGTCAGCAATGTAATACCGGAACGCAGCAGCCTCCTAGTTATGACACCACCCAAATTCAAAGCTCAGACAAATATCGATGTCCGTATCCTGCACGAAGTAACCAAAATCAATCGTGACAAAAAAACCGTCGCGGTTCGCAACCTCCACACCGGCGAAAGCCTTGAAGAATCTTATGATAAACTGATACTTGCAACGGGTTCATCACCAGTCCGCCCCCCTATTCCCGGAGCCGACGACCCGGATGTGATGACCCTGTGGACAATCCCCGATATGGACCGCATTCGCGGCAGGCTTGATGACGGGGCCAAGAACGCTGTGGTAATCGGCGGAGGTTTCATCGGACTGGAGGTTGCCGAAAACCTGCGGGAACGGGGTGTTGATGTCAGCGTGGTGGAAATGCTACCGCAAGTGTTACCCCCCCTGGACCCGGAAATGGCTGTATCGGTCAAACAGGAATTCGAAAATCACGATGTAGACGTGCGCCTCAGTCAGAAGGTAACTGAAATAAGACGCCCGGAAAATGACACGCAAGTTTCACCACAGCTCGAGATTGATCTGGAAGGCGGTAAACAGCTCGTAACTGATCTGGTAATCCTCTCGATTGGAGTACGCCCCAACAACGAACTGGCCACGGATGCAGGGCTTGACCTAGGGCAACGCGGCGGGATTCAAACCAATGACCGGATGCAAACCTCCGACCCAAATATATATGCCGTCGGCGACGTCGATGAAGTCACGGATATTATCCGCGATTGTCCAACGCAAATTCCTCTGGCCGGGCCAGCAAACAGACAGGCACGCATCGCCGCAGATAACATTTTGGGCCGTGATTCCAGATACCGCGGGACCCTGGGAACCAGCGTTGTCAAGATCTTTGACCTGACGGCGGCCAACACCGGTGCCAACGAAAAAACCCTGCAAAAGGACGACATAGAGTATCGCAAAATCTATATCCACCCCGCCAATCACGCCGGATATTACCCGGGCGCAACCCCGATTTCTTTGAAGCTTCTGTTTGCGCCGGAGGGACGCGTTTTGGGTGCCCAGGCCGTCGGCCGCAACGGAGTCGACAAACGAATCGACGTGATATCCACCGCAATCCTCGCCGGGCAAACGATTTATGATCTGGAAAATCTCGAGCTTGCGTATGCGCCACCTTATGGCTCCGCCAAGGATCCGGTCAACTTTGCGGGGATGGTGGCCGGGAATGCCCTGCGCGGCGACTCGACCCTTATCCATGCCGACTCCATACCTGAGGATGCCCTCCTGCTGGACGTCCGCGAAGAAGACGAGTATGCCGAGGGCCATCTCGACGAGGCCGTTCTTATACCGGTAGGGCAGTTGCGCGATCGCCTGGATGAACTTCCCCGCGACAGACACATTGCGGTTTACTGCAAAGTCGGACTGCGCGGTTATCTGGCCGAGCGAATCCTGAAACAAGAGGGATATGATGCCAGCAACCTGAGCGGCGGTTATATCACCTACTGCATGTACAGGGATGCGGGGATGCTGAGTTAAACCGCGCTAGCCCAAGTTTCGCAACTTGGGCTAGTTAATATACGCTATCGGTTTTTTTAAAAAGCAAAAGCCTGATTTGCAGCGAGGAGGAAGTTCATTTTGCAAGACTCTTCTTTATACAAAACTTGTTTTGTCTGCTACCGGTTTATCTGCTGTCCGCGGCAGTATGCCCGGCGGATACCGGTCTGT
>JAWOEV010000021.1:0-6911 GCA_046482565.1 Lentisphaeria bacterium
ATTCGCGCAGCTTTTCCAGGAACCGATGTCGGTCTGAATCCGAGCGAAAAATCGCCCGCCGCTCATTCCCACGTGCCATTATATGGTAAATCGCGCCTGGATATTCTATTCTTAAAGGTCTGGCCATGACCCGACTCTACACCCATAAAACGGAAATTACAAATTCCAAGGCCTGACCCCACTTTCTCTGACCCCACTTTCTCTCCGGAAATTACAAATTACAAGGCCTGACCCCACTTTCTTCCACTTTCTTTTGAACTGCGTAAAAAGCAGGATGGGAACTATGCAATCCGGGTAACCAAGCCGGACGGAACAACGCGTGTGATTAGTCTGGGGTGCGAATTGCGTCTCAAATGATGTCGGAAATGCGTGTTTTCACTGCTTCGGATCTTTTTCTTCCGCCCCCATTTTTTTGGCTCTTTCGAGGGGGATCATGTCACGGTTAACCGTAGAATTTTTGATGGTTTGAACTATGTCATCCGCCCGTCCTCCCAAGACGTTTTTGATCCTGGGGATATAAGGTTTGGCGTTGGCGCCAAATTCCGGCAGCAGCCGCGACCGTCTTCGGGCGCGAGCTCCGCCCCGCCCGGTCTTTTCTTTGATGGTGTTGACCGTAAGAGGAATTACCTCCTGGATATTCAGGCGGTTGAGAATTTCCAACCCGATCTGCCGTTGCCCGTCGCCGTGATATCCGGTATACGTCCGGTCAGTGTCTTTAATCACGTAGAGCATTTCATCCGCCACAATATGGAAGTCTTCGAGTGGCATAGTCTCGATCAGTTTCATGCCGCTTGTTCTGCCCCACATGTGCTTATGGTTTAGCAAAACCTGCACGGCCTTGTAAAAAGTCTTTTTGTCCAGCTCCATGGCATAGGGGTCAGGAGCCAGATTATTTACCACAGATCCAAGAGTACGGTCAAAATCCTTAAATAAATCCCCCGGCTGATCGCGAGCAATAATTTCCAGTAATTCCGGGACATACTGCCGGGCCGGATCCCCGATCGCCTGCATCGCTTCCGCAGCCTGCTGCCGAAGCCATAAATCTTCATCGGGATTGCTGACAATTTCAAATAACGGGTCCACGGCTTCAGTTATCTTGAGCTGGACAATGGCCTGACAGGCACCCAATTGCTGGTTTAGGCTGCCGGCGGTCAGCAGGTGCTTCACCTCGTCCGTGATGTCCGCATCCTTCGCGGCCAGCATTTGAGCGGCCCGCAAACGCACCTTCGGGAGATGGTGTTCCAGGAGAGTAAGCAGTGCTTCCCGGGATTGCTTTGTATAATCAATGTCCCCGACATCCACCGCGTGCTTAGCGGCCTTGCCTTTAAGCCAAATAGAGGGATGGTCATTCTTGCCGGTAATAAAGAGCGCCCGGCGCCCGGTACAATAATTCAATAGGTTTGCGCCGGTCGAACTGCATCGGCTGTAATCAAAATGCCCGCCACGGGATTCCATATAGAGGAAGCGTCCATCCCAGGTGCGCGTCATGGTGCGTAGCCAATGGATCTTTTCGTTAAATGCCGCGGCTGTGTCGGGTCCGGCTATGTTGCTGCCGAGCCCGGACCAGAGAATATTGAAATACGGACCGCTATGCCCGGTAAGTATTTCGTTGTGGCCAGCGGCCGACATTCTGGAATAGAATTTGGCGCCTTCCAGATCATTAAGCAGGGAAAAAGCAACCGCAACCGAGCCACTGGTCCCATTGTTGGTGAAAATGTGGGTCATAGGCCCATGGTTTCCATAAGGGAGGGCACCTTTATCGATCCAATTACCGTACAGGGCATGCGTCTTTTCAATGGCCGCTTGGATTTCCGGATGCTCAATGCCGCACTTCTCGGCGAGGATTAAGGAAATCCACAGGGCAACCGAAGTCTGATTGATGGCTCCGTATCCGTATAACCTTCCATGTAATTTTCCGAAATTGGCCGTAGGGTCTGCCATTCGATGATTCCAAAGCCCGGCGGCGTCCTGTCCCTTGGCAATAGTCAAGGCATGGGCGCGTATCGACGGCAGGACGTCTTTGTCTCCGGTAAGCAGATAGTATTCGCAGAGCGTGATCGTCTGGTAGGACCAGGGCCAACTCGTCATGCTTGCACTCAGCGACAGCTTCACATCCGGCTGGGCAAACTTGCTTTCACGCAGAACGTTGCCGACATATTCGATGTACTTATCTTCACCGGTTGCCAACAGCCCGAGCAGGCCGATACTCAACCGTCCGTGTTCTTTATTCTTGATAATGGCGTCAGCCGCTTGCGTGATGATGGCGTCGGCCTTAGGAGAAGTGAATGGCGCTTCCGGATTGTAGCGGCCCAGAACTGGCAATTTCAACTCAGCGGCAAACGTCTTGTCCGCGGTTTCTTCCCCCCCGGGTCGCGTAACCGTCAACTCGAGTCTGCCGTCGCCCGCCTGCGTTTCCGCCGCATCTATACAATCAGTGAACAGTTTGTAAATTTCTCCTTGAACCGCCTTACCACCGACTTCGATAATGCGGTCACCGGGCTCCAGTTTGCCGTCGGCCGGTGAATCTTCCACCACGTTTTCGACCACGAGATGGTCCGTAAACATTTTTGCATAGATCCCCGTCGGTCCAAAGTGCTGCAGGATTCCCGGTTTCGGCGGCAACTGCAGATGTCGCACAATCGTATTGCCTCTGCCGTCACGCAACCCGGGGCGTTCAACGGTGACGGTCAGATTCCAGTCCCAGTCGCGCCCCAACCGGAATATTCGTTTGGCTACGGTCCGCCGGATATCGCGTCCTAACCCACGGTTTTGAAGCCCACGGATAAGATCCCCTTTATGCACTTTACCCGCCGCGGGTGATCCGGGAATCACCCGCGTGACCAAGATATGGTCTTTTTTAACGCTACCGCACACGCCTGTATCACCCAACCTATAGACCCGCTCTGGTTCCACAGCTTTCACTTCAGCCAGGTCTGCATAGTCATTGTATGCTTTCACCGCCGAATGGCGCTCCGACGGCCTCGCACAACCTGCCAGAATCAGAGAACTGAATAACCAACCGGCCATAATCAATGTACTTATATTTTTCACTGCCTGTCGTACTACCTGCGTTCGATTCATTTTGCGACTCCTGCCCTTGTATATTGTCCGATGTTAGGATCTTGTGCTGTGATTTTATTTGTGTACTTTATCATTTGAACGTAAAAGTACGAAATAGCCCGGTTTTTGCACAAAGCAACAGCATCACATCCGCCTACGCTCGGGTAGCTTCGGCGGATGTGATGCTGTTGCTTCGCCCTCCGGGTAAAAAATGAAATTATGCACCGGGTTACAAAGTGTAACTTTATAACAAGACCGTCCGCAAAAAGGTATCAGGCCCATGCTCGTGCCTATTTCGGATGGCGTCTAACAAGCGGTATAAGCCTTTGTTATTAAGATACATATCCCGCATAATCTCATTTTTCATGCAATGTTCGGGATAGACGTTGAGCACTCAAGCCACCCGCCCCGGCAGCAATTGTAATCGTCCTTTTTTTATGGTATAATAGAAAGTGGTTCAAGGCCGTGGGAGCCCAATCGGGCAAGGACAAATCAGCATTCATACCCCCGTCTTTTCAAAACCATAAGTTATACATTATCGCTGGCTTCGTCTGTTGGCAGGGCCACAAGGACGGCGGCAACCCCGCGCATATAAGCCGCTACGAACAGAACCTCGCGAGCCTGATCAAGGCCTGGCGCAAGAAAGAAAATTCGGTTCTTCACGGTTTTCTGTAAAATGACCTGGCTCGCGATTAGGAAATATTGAATATTGAATTCTGAATATTGAATTCTGAATGGACATACTTAACGGGAACAAGCTGTGAAATACCCCATGGAAGAAGAAGTTTCGGTGCTCAGCGTGCAGGAGAACCTGAGCCGTACTTATAATCTTGTTGGAACCGGAGAAGAAGATAACTCGCGCAGAGGCGCGGAGGCGCAGAGGATGACGGAAAACGAAATCGGCACACGGGTGATCGAAGCTGCGATAGCCGTACACCGCGAACTGGGGCCAGGACTTCTGGAAACGGTACGAAGTCATCTTGGCACGCGAACTCGGTGACCGAGGGCTCAAGGTCGAGCGCCAGGTTTCTGTGCCGATCCAGTACAAGGGCATCAGGTTCGGCGAGGGGTTTCGGGCTAACTTGATCCTCGAGGCCAAGGTGATCTTGGAACTCAAGTCCGTGGAGCACGTCAGCGCCGCCCACAAGAAGCAGGTGCAGACCTATCTGCGGCTGACGGGCTGCAAACTCGGTTACCTGCTGAACTTCGGTGAAGACGTGATGAAGACCGGTATTACCCGCTGTGTCAACGGCCTTGAGGCGTGAACCCTCTGCGCCTCAGCGCCTCAGCGGGAGAACTAAATGCAATTCCAACCAGCCAATCCACCGGACGCTCCTGCGTTGCGCCGGTGATGGCCACGATAAGCGTTTGGTAGAATTTGCCTGTTTGATAATTGATTGCGAAGAATTAGTTCGGATATTCAACAGAAGCATTGAGACCACAAGGGAAAATGGGAAAAACGGCCGAAGGGATTGAGGGAGTAATATTGAACCATTCAGAATTCAAAATTCAGAATTCAAAATTTTACAGAAAACCGTGAAGAACCAAAAAAACAGACGAAATTTGTAGTTCTTTAAAAAACCGAATGTTCATTACCAATGACTTATGACTCATTTTGTTGAACTTGGGTTAGTGGATGGTAATAATCGCATGCGGAGCATCGTCACGCACCTCGGTCTTCCACGTGCCCCAGCCGCGGCCGAACGCGAAGAACGTTTCCTTTTCCTGCTCGGTCAATGAAAGCGTGCCGGTATCGCCCTCGTAATGGAAGCCCTACAGAGCCAGCCACTCCGCCCAGGCAGCCATGGCGCGGGCGTAATGGTGGCCGCACTCGGCTTCATTGAAAGGATTTCGTTTTTTGCCGTCATAGCGCGACCGAATGTGTCCGACCAACTCAACCCCCTCCTCCGTCATACCCTCGTACATGAGATGAGCCGCCAGTGTGTGTTCGAAGCCGGTCATGACTTCGTTGTAATAGGGAAATGGGTGCCCGGGGCGGTCGCCGTGCGGGTAGGTTGCCATCAGGACGGCCGTCTCATCGCCGAGTGCATAATTCCGCATATGAGTGAAGTGATCGTTAAACCCCTGCTTCAGATTGTACTTCACTGCTGTCGATGGGGCCTTCAAGGCAGCGGGCAACCCGTTTGCCGTCGTGCAAAACCGAGATGGCAAAGAACGATCCCGGGAAGCGAGACGCAAAAAGGTGTCCGGCCAAGGTTCATCAGGACAAGGTTAACAACATAAACTCAGGGGTAAAACCCTTTTCGCGGACGGTCTATTCTATGCCCTTCAGAGTCAATTTCTCAACCTGATCATAGTCAAGTTCGACACCCAAACCGGGGCCGGTCGGCACGGGCAGGCATCCATCATCATCAAGCGGCAGCGCCAGCTGTTGATCCAGCTCACCCTTGAGCAGCGGCCCGTGCAGGCCGAGTTCGGTAAATTCGACGGCATCGATCATGCCGATTGTGGCGGCGGCCAGGTGCAGTTTGGCGGCAATCTTGACCCCGGTTCCAAAGGCGGTACCAAGTACGCACTGCAACCCCGCCGCCTGAGCCAACGAACCGATTTTGGTGGCATTCAAAAGCCCCCCGGCTTTGGCAATTTTAATATTCAGAACATCCGCGGCCTCCAGGCGAATAAGCTGCATGGCCTCATGGATCGTCCCACAGCTTTCGTCAGCTTCAATAAGCGTATCGACGGAACGTCTTACATGGGCCATGCCAGCTAGGTCCCAGGTTTCCACGGGTTGTTCCAGAAGTTCCAACCCGACTTCATATTTCTCTGCTAGGCGACAGAGTTTTATCGCCTCCTTGGGGGAATAGCCGCGATTGGCGTCAGCACGGATTGAAACATCCGGCCCGACCGCTTCACGAATGGCCCGCAGCCGGTCCGCATCCTTTTCGGGAATGCTGCCGATTTTGGGCTTAAAGGCGCGCACCCCCTTTTTCATATAGTTCACACATTCATTCGCCATGTCCTCGGGCGCGCCGCCGGCGATTTCGATCGCCACGGGGACGCGGGCGCGATGCGCCCCGCCGAGCAGTTTGCACACCGGTATGCCGAGGGCCTTGCTGACAAGGTCGTGCAAGGCGAGATCAATGCCAGACTTGGCGGAGCTGTTCTCACGATAATCAATCAAATCCATAAGATATTCGCGATCGAAGGGATCTCGGCCGATCAATTGCGGCCCCAGATAATCCTCAACGGCAACCTGGATACCCTCGATGGCCTGGCCGAAGAAGCCAATATCGGCAGGAGCTTCGCCGAGGCCGGTAATGCCTTCGTCGGTTTCGATATGCACCAGAAGATATTCCAGGATCGGTCCCGGCCGCTTCGGAGAAGTACGGCTGAGCCGCCCGCCCCACTCGCGTTTGGTCCCTGCCCAGTCAGAGTTATAAAAGAACCGCTTCAGCGGTATCCTGATCGGCGTGGTATAAATTCGGGTTATTTTCATAAGCTTGGGTTTTTGGGGTTGTTGGGCATTAGTAATTAGTCATTAGTCATTAGGCACTAGCCTGAATAATGCACGGGCCAAGTTTGCCGCAGATTTTTTTGAGACAAGATGCAGCTGTACTGTGTACAGCAAATCGCAGGCTCGGAGAAAGATGCGGTAAAATTGGCCCGTCCCGAGGATGGATTTTGAGAAAACATCCCATTACAAATGAGTTTTCCAACATAATTTTTATAAACGTTTACTTGTCAAGATAATATAACCTTTTCTCAAGAATCCATGCATTATTCAGGCTAGGCATTAGTTATTGGTCATTAGCCCGGTTTTTGTCCGGGTTAGTTTGACCGCCGTAGCCTTGGCGAAGGCGGATCATTCTTCCGTGTCTACTCCAGTTCGA
>JAWOEV010000120.1:0-3464 GCA_046482565.1 Lentisphaeria bacterium
GATTGCGAACGACTCGGGGTTGAGCTCCTGCCCGAACAGCTCGACACGGATCCGCTCGTTGAGCCCCTTCATCGCCATCTCGGCGATGGACAGCATCCCGCCGGTTCCGGCCGCGGGGTCGTAGACCTGGCGGATGACGCCTGTGCCTGTCAGCGCATCCTTGTCGTTGATCAGCAGCAGCGTGACGATCAGCCGGATGACCTCGCGCGGGGTGTAGTGCTCTCCGGCGGTTTCATTCGAGATTTCGGAAAAACGGCGGATGAGCTCCTCGAACAGGTAGCCCATTTCGAGGTTGGAGATGGCCTCGGGGTGCAGATCGATCTCGGTAAATCGCTCGAATACCTGATAAAGCAGCCCCGCGTCGTTCAGGCGCTTGAGCTGGTCGGTGAACAGGAACTTGTCGAGAAAGATGTCGCGGATGTTACTGGAAAACCGGGTGATGTATTCGACCAGGTTCTTGTGGATGTCCTTGGCGTCCTGGCCCTTGAGCATGGCGAACGTGAACCGCGACAGGTTGTAGAGCTTGATGTTCTTGCCGACCACCCCGGAGAGCAGCATGTCCCGGGCCTCGTCGTCGATATCGTCCGGAAGGGCCGCGGCCTGCTCCAGCACCGCCTGCTTGGAGTCGTCCAGAATGCAGTCCAGTCGCCGCAGCACTACGAACGGCAGGATGATCTTGCCGTACTCGGACTGCTTGAAATCCCCCCGGAGCAGCTCCGCGATGGACCAGACGAACGAGCCCAAGGATTTGATATCAGCGCTCATGCTTCAAAGA
The DNA here is from genome assembly GCA_046482565.1 of Lentisphaeria bacterium. GTDB lineage: Bacteria > Verrucomicrobiota > Lentisphaeria > Oligosphaerales > MVZH01 > JAWOEV01. The sequence continues at coordinate 776 of JAWOEV010000120.1, forward strand.
CTCCCCTAGTCGTGAGTTCGACAGCCAATCCCCCAGAGTCTAAACTTTCAGGAGGTTTCGCACCACCCCGCTTTCAATTCCTCCTGAGAGATTGGGGGCGGCCCGCCGAGGCGCACGAAGGGGCGTATTTTTTACTGTAAAATCAGGCCCCTAGGCGGAATTAAAGCCAGAGGCTGCTGCGTGCCCCTCCTGGAGTCGCCCGCATTTCTATAGAAACTGGGTAACGAAGCGGACTACTCTGAGCCTGCGAACGGCAGCCTTCGGGGTTTCCGCCTCTCAAAGGGTTGCGCAGGCGGATTCCTTTGCCCAATCGAACTTGCAATAAAATGAACTCAGTGGACGGAGAGCGACTAAAACCTGTGAGCGCCGCGTCAAATTCGAAGCCCGCGCTTACCGGCGCAAAGCGGCAGCACTTCCTGCCTCGGTTCTACCTGGAGAACTTCTCGGCAAACGGGCTGGTGGCCGTCTATGACCGGCAGGTCGATCAAGTGCGGCTCCAGCAGCCAGTCAATACCGGCGTTATCGGGCATTTCTATACGATGAAGGACGTTGAAGGCCGCAGGCGATACGAGCTCGAACAGCTTCTATCGGATTACGAGGGCAAGTCGAAGCCGGTTATTGAGAGATTGGCTGCTCAAGAAAATATCAGTGCGGATGAGCGGTCGGACCTGGCCATTTTCATTGCGTTCGCCGCAATGCGGACGCCGGATGTGGTCGACTCCCTCAAAGCCTTCAACGCCGGCATGATCACAGACATCATGAAAAACCTTTGCTCAGACGTTGACGCAGTGGCCGCTCGACTCAGAGAAGACCCAGCCTGGAAGGGAAAATCCCGTGACGAAGTGCGGAGTGAGGCCAAGCTAATGATCGACATGGTGCAACGCGATCAGATGGTAGTCGCCACAGAGCATCAATGGGCCGTTGGCATGGCGTTCGAAATGGCTTTCAAAATCGCTCCCATCATCGCTGGGCGCGACTGGATAGTCATGCATCGCGACAACGACAAGAAGTCGTTTGTAACTTCTGATACCCCCGTATTATTAACAACCACTTCGCAGCGAGCGAACAGCTTCTGGGGAGTTGGCTTCGGGAACGCAGATGCCCTGACCCTCTTCCCGCTTAAAGAGTCCTGCACGCTTGCGATATTAGGCGACAACGGCGACTTGCGTCACACCGAGGTAGACGCCGAACGGGTTCGGCAATTCAACCTCGGGATGGCGGCGAATTGTCAGCGGTTCGTCATTGGGCGCGAAGAAGCGCTGGTACGCTCCCTTGCCCGGGCGACGGGCTTAGCCACGACGAATTGGAGGCCGAAGATGCAGCGGTCGTGAATCGGCCCGAGAATCCGCGGCCGATGTGCAAATCTCCCCAGCGCATTCTCCCGCGGCAGGCCGTCGGATCAGGTTACTACTGCTTTTTAACTGCTTTGATAGATGATCCCGCATAGCTGCAGGTAAAAGTTTGAAGCGTTTCGAATCGATGATATAGAAATTTTAAATGTCTTCGTGACTTCAACGCCAAAGTGTTTCTTTATCATCTTGCGATCGTTGTTCAGGTAGCTTGAGCTACCCGCTCCGTGGACAATGGCATTCCTCCTAGAATAGAGCCAATCTGCATAACCAGATATAGCATGAGGGATTTTTTTGTTATGAATCTTGAAAGTGTCTACGATGTCACCGCTACTGATGTTGACTCGGGGTCTCTTTTTGAAATCGCCAATTTGGTTGCATAGGGACAGTAACGTCTGCAGCTTTTGAGAATGGCGTTGTCTAAGGGCGGAGATCCTTAGCTTTTCCATCACTTTCTGTTGGAGAGCATCTTGCAACCCATCACCCTTCAGCAGCAGCTCTATAAGATCTCTTTCAGTGACCGGGTTATTATCAGCCCTCAGAGCGATCTCAAGCAGCTCTTCATTTTTGCAATTATCAAGAAGAAATTTGTCAACAGCATAGTCAAAACGATCCACGAGATTGGTGTATACCAGCTTCTGGACATGCTTCCTATTGCCTTCAGAAAGACTAGCGAGTTCGTCGACACCAGGCGTGAGGTCCTTTTCTACGAACTTTTGGAACTCTCTGAGTCGGTCACAATTTAAATCCACTTTTTTCTCCGTGCAGATAACGCCTTTTTAGCCCGTGCAACTAGGCTTTGCCCGGGGCCGAGGCACCAATTTTAAAAAACTTTTTGTATGCCGTTGAAAACGAGCGCCGTCCGTGACTTTTAGTCAGAAATGGCCCCTACAGCCCACCTTAGGATCACCCCACAGCCCAGCCGTGTCAATAGGCCGCACGAACCGGCGACGAGGTTATAGCCCATCACGCTTCTATTTGAGCCGTCCGCAATAGCGCCGCAGGCTACATTTCAGTTATGCGCGGTCCTGAATTAAGGGAATACGTGGGAAGAGTCCTCAGCGATTCAGTCAGGCAGCGGTCTCCAGTTTCAACTGAAGCTGCTCACCCCGAAAACCAATAACATCACCACCTCCCAGTTCTTCGGCAGAAACTTCTTCGCCGGTTGCTGCTTTTACCAGTGGCGGTCCGCCAATAAAAATAGTGCCTTGGTTTTTTACGATAATGGTTTCATCGCACATAGCCGGAACGTAAGCACCACCAGCGGTACACGATCCCATAACTACTGCAATTTGCGGAATACCCCGGGCAGAGAGTTGCGCCTGGTTGTAAAAAATACG
>JAWOEV010000201.1:0-3133 GCA_046482565.1 Lentisphaeria bacterium
TGGCGTCCGACAGGTTGGTGCCGACCTCGCCGGTCACGCGGTTCACCGTTTCGGTCGCGCCGCGGATGTCCGACACGATTGCGGGCAGTTCAGTCGAGCAGTTGGAGAAAATTGAGTCCCTGAAAGGCGGCATTTTTGTCGTCGCTACCAGCTTGCTTATGTACGCCATCATCTATTGCTTGGTGCGCCGACTGCGCAAACATGAAATGGAAATTGGCAAGCATCGTCGGGCGCTGGTTGCCTCGGAACAAAGAGCGGCCGCCGGGGTTATGGCCGCCTCAATGGCTCACGATATCGGTAATGTTTTAACCGTCACTGAGTTAGCCGGCGAAGAGCTTGCCGAGGAGACGTTGACGCCAGAGCAGAGACAGCAGGCACTGAAGAATATAGAGCAGGGTAATAAGCGCATGCGCGGCTTGACGCGACGCCTTATGGATGTAGGCAAACAGGGCATCCCGGGCGAGATAACCGATTTTGACTTGCGCACTTCGGTCCAGCAAGCCTTAAAGTTTGTGCGCTCCCATAGAAGCGTGAAGCGTTGTAAACTAGTGACTGGACTCAACCAAGCAGTCCCATTCAGAGGGAACAGTGCGATGCTGCAGCAGTTGATAATTAATCTTGTGCTTAATGCTGCTGATGCCGCCGATAAAGGCGGTATTGTCAAAGTTACGCTTGATAAGAATGATCATGAGGCACGGTTGGTTGTCGAGGACAGTGGCGAAGGAATTACGCCGGACAAGAAGGATCTGGTGTTCGATACTTTTTATACTACTAAGGAAGAAGGCAATGGGCTGGGGCTGTTGACTGTGAAAGCATGTGTTGCTGAGCACGGAGGAAAAGTGGAAATAGGTGATTCAGAGCTTGGGGGAGCCCTCTTTAAAGTTACCCTGCCATTACATTCGTAAGCCGCCGTCGACAGAAAATATTTGGCCCGTGATGTAGGCAGCTTTACGGGACGCTAGGAAGCATGCAAGTTCTGCTACTTCTTCAGGGGTTCCAAAGCGTCTTAGAGGAATCATGCCAAGCTGTTTTTCGCGCTTGGCATCGGGGGTGTCTGCCGTCATTGCGGTTTCGATAATTCCGGGGGTAATAGCGTTTACCGTAGTTTCTGATGCAGCCAGTTCCCGAGCCGTGGCTTTGGTGAGTCCAAGCAACCCCGCTTTCGCGGCTGCGTAGGCGGTGCGCATGGGATCGCCTGTAAGTCCTGCCACAGAGGAAATATTTATTATTCGGCCGCAACGGTTGCGGCTCATGTCCGCGCTGCAACATTTTATGCAGTGAAAAGCTCCTTTCAGGCTGATATCCACTACATTGTCCCATTCCGCCTCACTCATGAAACGGATGGGTTTTTCCAGCAGAACCCCGGCGTTATTTATTAAAATCCCGATCTCGCCGAGTTCGGTCTTAATCTTTTGATACATTTGTTCAACTGATCCGAGCGTGGTGATGTCCGCCTGTACAACTGTTGCACGGCAGCCGAGTTTTTGCACCGCCTCAGCAGTCTCGCAAGCCGCTTTTTTATTTTTATGATAGTGAATCGCCAAATCGGCACCTTCCCGTGCCAGGGCGATTGTAATGGCGCGGCCAATCCCGCCGGAGGCACCGGTCACTAGGGCGATCTTGTCTTTGAGTGAATTATTTGTCATTAGGCTTGCTTCTTATATACTTGAAATGATTGCAATGGTTTGTGAGCGGACACTTTTCGCAGGCTGGAGACCTGGCTTTGCAGGTATAGCGGCCATGGAACACAAAAAGATGATTTATTTTTATCCACTGCGAATCCGGATAAAGGTGCATTAAATCTTGTTCAATCTTATCCGGCACTTTGTTGTCGGTTAACCCCAAGCGGTTGCTGATACGTTTTACATGTGTATCAACCGCGATGGCGGGTATCCCGAAAGCATTCCCCAGTATTACGTTCGCTGTCTTTCTGCCGATCCCGGGCAGGGCGGTTATTAATTCAATTTTACCCGGCACTTTTTCATTATGCTTATCAATTAGCGTCCGCATGGTGTTTCGCAGACTTTTCGCCTTTTGCCGAAAAAAGCCCGTAGATCGAATATCCTGTTCAAGCTCTTCTGCCGACACATTCAGGTAATCGACGGGCTCATGATATTTCGCAAAAAGTTTCTCAGTTACTTGGTTAACCCGTTTGTCAGTGCATTGCGCAGACAGGACTGTGGCAACCAATAATTCCAGCGTATTGCCGTAATTTAACTCAATCGTAGCATCCGGATATTTTTCAAGTAGCAACTTGAATATTACTTGCGCCTTTTGGGCAAGTTTTCCTTCCTTCATTGGCTGTACCGCCTTTAACAAAATATGTGGGAATTTTACTTGCAAATTAACGCATGGCGTCTACATGCCTTTTTGTCACCGGTTCAGATTAAAAAGACAATATCATTATATTCCAGCTTCGCAAGAGGTTGCTGGCGCAGGGCATATATTCGGGGTGTCACGCAATCTTGGTAAAAGCGTTTTAAAAAACAGTACTAACTGTTTCAAGCTTTTTCTTTCTGTAATTTGCGGAAAGAGAATATTTGCGGAACACCTTCTTTTTCGGCTTTACTGCCAGTTAGCCGCTTCTGCTTAACCCGTTCATTCCCGAAAACTTGAGCCGCGAACTCCCGTACAAAACTTTTCGACCCGATAATCGTCCCGTCCGTCCAGTATCTGACCCGCCTGGTCACCTGCAACTCAAACGGCACCCCGCTGCGCGCTTCTTTCTGTACCTTCTCAATCTCCTCCGGACGTTCATTCCTCTCCGATGCCGCAACCCGCGCCAGCTCCATCCGGAGCAGGGTGGCAACGTCCTCCATCGACAGATCAGCGCCTTTGTCCTCATGATACCGGGCTAGATGTTTATGGAAAGCCGCCGCAAACGGATGTTTACCGCTGCCGCAGTAACGCCCCCACGAACAATAACGATAATCCGCCGGATCAGCACAGTACCCGGCCCGCACCGGATTCATCTCAACGTACTTCAGACACTCCCACAAAGCATGATTACCGTCCAGAACCACGCTTTTATAACGGTCACCCCAAAGCCGCCCCCGGCGTTCATACGTCCGGTTATACCAGCAGGTGAAGCGCTGTTGCAGATCCTTGACAAAACAACTTACATCCCGCATTC
>JAWOEV010000219.1:0-7180 GCA_046482565.1 Lentisphaeria bacterium
GCAAACTGCGCGGGGTGATTACAGACCTGTTTCAGTTTGGACAGTGTAGCCAGCACCATCCCGCGCCGCTCCATGTTTTCCGCGCCGGAAAGTCTCTCCTCCATATCGTCTACGACCGCCTGATAAAGTGAGGCCTGCTCTTTGGTAAGGCTGCAGTATTCTTTCATCTCCTGTTTCTCCGGCAGGTCGGATATGATGCTCTTGTCGGTCTTCTCGCGGCGCAGAATGAATGGTGTAGTCAGTTGTTTCAGTTTTGTCGCTGCTTGATTATCACCATAAAGCTGGATCGGTCGATAAAAATTCTGTTTGAACGCATTCTGACTGCCCAGCAACCCCGGATTCAAAAAAGCCATCAGTGACCAGATGTCTCCGACGTGATTCTCCACCGGGGTGCCGGTGAGAGCGATCCGGTACGTGGATGTCAGAGACCGCGCCGCTTTGGCCTGTTTGGTTTCGGGATTCTTGATATTGTGCGCTTCATCGAGCACGATCCCCGCCCAGTCAACCTCTTTGAGAAAGTTTATATCGCGGTGCAGCAAAGCGTATGTGGAAACCACGATGTCGTGATCCGAGGCAATTTCGGAAAAAACATCCTGCCTATAGCGGGTGCTGCCGTGATGGAGGTGGACGCGCAGCTCGGGCGTGAACCGTTCCGCTTCCTTGCTCCAGTTATTGATTACGGTGGTGGGTACGATCAAGAGTACCGGTCTCGACTCGCCGTTCTCGCGTTCGCGTTGAATCAGGGCCAATGTCTGTACCGTCTTACCCAGTCCCATATCATCGGCAAGACATGCCCCCAGCCCCCAGCGCCGTAGAAAAGCGAGCCAGGCATACCCGCGAGACTGATAGTGACGTAACTCGCCGCGAAAATTTGCGGGCGCCGGCAATTCCTCGAACGGCTGTTGACCGCTGAGCCGGTCTACGAGGTCCTGTATCCACCCGTCAAGTTCAACTTCACTGATCTGGAGACTGCCTTGACCCTTTTCGGCGCCGAGCGCAACAGTAAGCAGCTCCCCGGCAGACATCGCGTCCTGCTCTTTATTTTCCAGAAACCGGATTGCATCCTGAATCTGCTGCCGGTCGATCTGTGTCCATTGGCCGCGGACTTTTACCAGCGGCGTTTTCAGCGCCGCCAGCTCTTTCAGTTCCTCAAAACTCAGCTCCTCACCGCCGAGCGACGCTGCGTAATCGAAGTTGACCAGTGCATCCAACCCGGTGCCGGTTGCACTGCTTTGCATTTTCGGACTTGTGGCCTTTGCCTTCAATCCCGCCTGCAGTGCATGCCCCCGTCCCAGCCACCACGAGGGCAGCATTACAGTAAATCCGGCTCCGCGCAAGGCTTCCGCATGTTCCTGCAGAAACTGAAATGCGCCGTCCGTATCCAGATAAAATCCCCAGGGCCGCTTCCGCTTCAGGCTGTCGGTGATCTTCGCGCACAGTCCAGCAGCCTGGCCGAGCGCCGTAAGAACAAACTCTATCGGATCGCCGCCGTACGATTGCAACTGCTTTACCGCTTTGCCGCTCTTTTTCCAGACATCGGCGACCGGAAAGTGCAGTGTCGGATCGGATTTGGGCTGAAGCAGATAATCCACCCGCCAGTTGGCTGACGTCTGGTCATCCGAGTCTTCTTCCGGTGGTTCAGCTAACCGGAAACACAAGTTGAAAGGCGACCTAAGCGTAACGTCCGCTGACCGGCGCCAAGTCTGTAATTGATCGGCAAAGGCATCCAACTGCCGGTCATCCTTCCATCTGATCTGCGGGTTCGGCCGGCACAATGCCTGGAGCCAGGCATCGTGAATGCTCGCCGGTCGGCGTCGCAGTTCGGCAGCATCATGGTTCGCGTTACGGACAAACGTATCAACGCCCTGCTCCACCAGTTCGTCAAGGACGATGTCAGCAGGTGTGTCCGGGGGGGTTCCGTTGTCCTGCTCCGTCATGCTGCGGCAGACAGCCGGCATATTTTTCGAAAGCATACCCAGGCGCTGTTCAAATTCTTGCCCCGGCATCGGTTGCCAGTGCCCCTGCCAATGGTCATTCTCCTTCCGCAACCCGGGCAGAAAAGCCTCTGCAGTGACGATATCCGTGATCAGCCGAATCAGGTCCGCGTTCCAATACACCGAAGCACCGAAAACAACACCGGTACCGGGAATGTTGCCGTCCCGTGCCACGGCCGCCAGTTCCAGCCAGTCCTCGACCTTCAGCGGTCGCGCCTGCACGGGAAAAGGCCGATGTACGCATTTTCGCCGCCGATCCGGCTCATCACCGATCAACGGCGACGAAGGGATCGGGACATCGCCCCGGGCAGGCAGCCACACAGTGCATTCCGACGTGTTGGATTTCAGAATTTTGAAATCAAGCTGGAGGGTCTTGACAGCCGAACGCAGATCGCGGATATCGCCTCTCCGCTCACTCTCACTCCACAGAACAGCCGTTCCATTTAAAAGGGAAACATGCAAAGCGATCATAGAATTGGTATCCTCTTCGCCACACGATAGCCGGCAGATATAAATGAACAGCCTGAGGGGGGGGCTTTTCCTCACAACACAAAAACGGTAGTCTACGTAAAGCACCGTACCGTCCCGACATTGCCGGTAATTTCCAATCTACTGGAAAATTGACTCCCGGAAACTTTAACCGATTTCAAGGTAAAAGTTATGGATTAGATCAACGGCATTGAGTGCGGCCCCAGTGGCGGAAATCTGAAATAAAAATCACTGACAAACCTCGACCCACCAGTGGTGGACATTAACTCTGCGTTTACCGTCATAAGGTATGCTTGACTGGATGAGCAATCTTGGAGGTTTTTCTTCATTGCCTTTGCCAATCACAGCGTTCGCCGAATAAGCATATTTCCCCTCCCCTTTATAGAGGAAAACACCGTCGTCCCAGGAAATACCATCATCCGAAGAATACAGCACCTCAGCTTCTCCCCAGGTTCTGCCGCCATCTACCGAACGCCTGTATTCCGTCCATCCGTAAGGATGATGTCCATAACCACTTGTTTCATCTGCGGAACCGTTGAGTTAGAACGCTAAAACATGGTTGTTTTTGTATTCGATTACAGAATGGCCATTATGGCCGGAACGGTTTTCAGATTGGTGGTCAATAAACAGCATACCGCCGTTAGGCGGATCAGATGGAAAAATTCTATACTCATTTGCGTAATTAGATTTTTCTGTCATTACTCAATTCTTTTTAGTATGAATAGTTAGCTGATCTATGCTTCAGCCATTCGGAAGTCAAGCACCTACATTGGTTTTTATGCATTTCGTCGCAATTCCATGAAGATGCGTCAGAAAGGTACCACCTTCATGCATAACGCATCACCTTAGTATTTTCGCAATCCCAGGCCTTTCCCGTTAAATTCGGCCGCCGGTAAGTTATCCAGAGGGGTCTGCGCAAGATTGTCGCCGGCAATCATCTCATGATCCTCGTTCTCCCGGCACCACTCAAACAGCTTTTGTCGCAATTGCTGACGCACTTCCCCGCAGCGGGTATCATGAGCCAGGTTCTCGCAATCGGCATCGGTCGCTGTCACATCGTACAATTCCTCCACACCGCCCGAGGCATGGTATACGTACTTCCATTGCGAAGTGCGCAGCATATACTTACCTCCTGCTCCCTGGGAAATATAAAAATCACGCGCTGTGTCCGCTGATTCAGTAATGACGTTGGAAATATCCTCCCCGTCCACCGAGCACGGTAATGTTGTCCCGGTCAAATGACACAATGTGGGTAAAATATCCTGTACCCCCACCAACTGATCGCGCCGCCATTTGCCTGCATTATGAAAGCCGGGAATACGCCATATCAGGGGAACCTTAACTGCTCCATCGAAAAAACAGGTCTTAAAAAAGCGGCCGAAATCACCCAGCAGGTCTCCGTGATCACTTGTATAGACAATAATCGTTTCCTCGAGCAGCTCGTTCTTTTCCAACCACTCAATAATGCGTTCAATCTGTTTGTCCTGAAAAGTGACCATCCCGGCGTAATGCGAACGGATGACGTTGACAGCTTCATGCGAAAGTCGATCCCAGCCGAAGCGCACGTTGCGCGTTTTCAGCTCGGGGTCCCGGTCCTGGAGCAATTCATCGCCAGTCTCGGACGCCATGGGCGTCGGTATTTTGCGCGGGTCATACATATTGTCGTACGGCCTGGGCGGATCATAGGGTGGATGCGGTTTACTGAAAGAGGCCCACATCAGGAAAGGCTGATCACCGGTATTCGCCTTATGTTCTTCCAGACTGGCGATCGTGCGGGAAGCAACCCACGCCTCTTCATGATGCTCAGCCGGCATGGGCGAAGGCGCGGGGTGCACATCATTATTCCCGACAGCGTGAGCACGCTCATAACCTGCCCAGCCTACGCTTTTCAGATAGTCATGGTAATCTTCCAGGCCTTCAAGCTTCCCGTCTGGATCATACCTCCCGAGTATGCGGCCTTCCTCGTTGAGTTCCGCATGTTCAAACCCGTGCAGCAACCGGGGCTCACCAGGCGGCGAATACGGGACATAATGCAGTTTACCAATCGCATAAGTCTTGTACCCGACGTCGTTGAAGATTTCTGCCAGCTTAGGCTGATCTGAGGCAATGCTTCCGCTGTTACCTTTGGAGTCTGTGCACTTGTGCGGATAATTACCGGTAGTGATACTCGCGCGGGCCGGTACACAAACAGGGTTTGTAGTGAACGCATTCGCAAACGAAACGCCTTCCCGCGCCAGTCGATCCAAGGCGGGCGTTGCAATAGTATGGGAGAGCGAGGACTGCTCGGACCACTCGACGGAGTGACCCATGGCATCGCTGCGCATATGATCAGAACTAATCAGAAGAACATTCTTTTTCTTGCCCATGGTTAATCTCCTTAAATGCTGGTTACAATTAAAACTCCGCACAACAACAAATTCGCAATTATCAAGGATAAGGTTAAGGCGAGACTGGGTAATTCGTGCTTGCACAAACGCATTGCTGCGAGCGACCTACGCCAAGGTTCTGCGATTGAAGAACGCTACCGATTTCATCAAACTTCTTAATGTGAAATTATGCAAAACACAGTCTAATATAGTGTTTTATCGAGAAAAATATAATCTCCCTGTACTTGAAAAATCACGTTCTGTTGCGCGCAACATGATGCCCGTGCTCTCTGGTACACGAGAGGTGAATTTGGAATTGGTCGGCGAAGGCGATCGTTGGAGTGGCGGTGGACTGGCACCGATCTGGTACATCGCGACCTGTCGCGATGATAAAAGCGCAGAATCCTTTTTTGTGTCTTTTTGTGACTTTTCGTGGCCAACAAATTTTACGATGCTGGTATTATTTTTTTGCCGTTAGATATTTCTGCCTTTCAAAAAGTCTCCTCACTGGGGCGTCCGGGCGGCATCACCGCCCGGCGGGTCAGAACAGGGCCTTAACCCAACAACCAAAAAGCCAAGGAGGCCTACTTCAAACCCTCAACCACCTCCTTAGTAGGAAACATCTCATGAGGTACAATCCCGAATTGCAAGTGAATGGTACGTGAGGTAAATTATATATTAGTGAGTTTTGCGTAAGACGGAGAGCTTTAGTTTATTTTTTGCTAAGACAGCAATATAGCGCACCTTGATCAAATGAAAGAATTTGAGATCATCGTTGATGAATGGCTTGGTCCTTCATCCCCCGAAAAGGGAGACTTGGCTACCGTAGCGTCACTACGTATAGAAGCCGGGGTCAACCAGCAGCGACGCGTGGTCACCGAGGTCTACGACGCGTTGGCTCAAACGGTTCGAAAGCACGTCAACGTCTCGGGATTCGTGTTGGCACGGTGGCTTTTGCTAAACTGGTGGCGTTTGTGTTACGAGCCAAGACGCAATAGTCTTGAATGGCGACTCGCGCATTCCTTTGCTTCCATCGGCGATGGATATGCCTGGCCACCGCTTACGATTTGTGGGGATGGACAGTTCATTGAGCTCAGCCAAAAGGCCGAACAGGATACCGATGTTGCGGGGATTCGCTACTTGACCGAACTTGAGACTGAGGTGCCATTGGCCGACGTCGAGGAGAGTGTGGATCGTTTTGTCAATCAAGTCCAAGAGCGATTAGTGGCGTGCCGGAGCCAGAACCAGGATTTGGACGAATTGCGACGGGAACTGCAAGAAGAGCGTAACGACCCGCAAGTGGCTCGCAAATGCTATTTGCAGGCGAGAGCTGGTTACCATCCTGAAGAGGCACCGGGCAAATGGCAAGAGGAAGTCGAAGAAATCGGTAGAGAAACCGGCACCAGGGCACTTGATGAGGTGGCGGCAGTTCTACCTGACATTCCCGAAGCTGTAAAAGGCACCCGTGACCGACTCAAGGAGCTTCGGGACTCGCCCTATGAAGTAGACCTATCCGGTCTCAACGTTCCGGAACAGGACCAAGATTCCGAGTTCCCTTGGCAGAAGGGGGTTAGGCTGGCTAGACAAATACGCCAACAGATGCCGGTTCAATCTGGACCATTGGAAAACAAGGATCTCGGAGACCTTTTGAGCATTGAGATTCCAGTTGGCACTCCCATGAAACGGCATGCGCTGGGCGGTGCGTTCTTTGAAAACGGTGAGCGGGCCAAGGTTGACGTTCCCGGCCGCTATCCTGAAAGCCAGCGTTTTCACCTGGCCAGAGTAATAGCCAGCAAGTTGCTTTCTACTGATAATAATGCTCTGCTCCCTGTGACCAGCGCTTACACCGCCATGCAGAAAGCCGAGCGCGCGTTCGCCCAGGAGTTGCTTTGCCCATGGAAAGACTTGGATGCCTTTACCCAGGAGAAAGGGATAGAGGAGGAAGCGTTGGCCGAAGCATGCGAGTACTTTCAGGTTTCGGAGTATCTCGTTAGGTCGGCATTGGTCAACAACAAAAAGGTTTCACGCGACTTTCTCCCCGCTACCAGTTAATTTAAATTTCGAATGTTTCGCGGGCCAAAGTTTCCAGATTTTTCTCAGCTAACCGGAGACCTTTACTGTCAGACCGCAAGCGCTCTCGGCGGTTTTGATGACAACCTGAACGCCAAAGCGGGACCATTGTCTGGGGACGGACAGCGATGCCTGATCCACACGAAGAGTGGTCAGGTCCTCGTCCGTTCTGCCCGGCTTGTGTAACGGCGGGGGACCGCCGTCCCCATTCCTGCGGGTTTTTGCGTCAGGCGTTCAGGTTGTCACTCCCAGCGAGTTCTG
>JAWOEV010000225.1:0-5676 GCA_046482565.1 Lentisphaeria bacterium
GAAAAAGCAAAGATGTCATGCTGTTGCTTCGGCCTCCGGGTGAAAAATGAGATTATGCACTGGGGTACAAAGTGTAACTTTATAATAAGCGATATAAGCCTTTGGTATTTATATACATAACCCGCATAATCTCATTTTTCATGCAATGTTCGGGTTAAACGTTAGCTCAGGAAAGGGACCTATGAAGAAAGCAATCTTGTCTGCAACCGCAGTTACCGGGTTAATTCAGTTGCGCCATGCGTTTGGCCAACAACTGACAGCGACCGGTCAGTTCACGCCGGGCGTCATTGTCAGTCTGGGGGTTTAGGACGGCCGCCTGAAGTTTTTCGATCTCCACTTTAATCCGTGCTTTTTCCAAGACCAGAAGGCAGTCTTCCATGATCTGTTGATATTTCTTCTCGCGTTTTTTACGCTGGTCCGGATTTTCGTTAGCCGGGTCCGTGCTGGCGAACTGGCTGTCGGCCAGCACCTTCGCGACTTTCGGGTCAGAGATCAGATCGGTTCGCCCGGAGAGGGCAGATCCGGCCTTTGGCCATTCGTCTTCCACAGTTTTCCGGAGGACGAGGTTCAAGGCTTTGTCCAGAGGGGTATCTTCCAGCTCTTCGGGGTCCAAATGTTCGTGTTCCGCCAGCACATGCGCTATATGGCCATCGTGCAGAGCGAGATCAAGAAGCATCAATTTGGCGGCGTAGGTTTTTGCATTGGGTATTGTTGCCGTTTTTTGCGGTTGTCTTTGGCCTGCGGCCGGTGTCGTCGTTGAATTTTGGCGGTGGTCATTTTCGATATTCCTCCCGCTTGCCGGACGTCTGCCGCGTTTACTGCGTTTGAGAATAGAGTTCAAGGTTTGATAGACGGCATCTTCCGGAAGGTCCATTTTTTGGCCCAGCCATTGGCAATGGGCGGCGCGTGCCACCGGTTGGGTGAGCTTGGCGACAACCTCAAGTACCTGCTCGACAATGGCCTGCTTGCCGTGCGGGGAATCAGCCGGGTTTTGCGTTTGCGCGAGTTTCAGCAAAAACTCAAACCCGTCCTCGCTCTTTTCGATTGTTTGGCTCAGTGCTTCGGCCCCCTGGTTGCGGAAGATGCTGTCCGGATCACCGTCTTCGGGGAGGGCGACAACGCGGGCCTCGAGGTTGGCGGCCGCGGCTACCTCAAGGCTTTTTGCAGCGGCTTTCTGGCCCGCCGCATCGGCGTCGAAAGCGAAGACAATTTTGTCGGTAAACCGGCGTAGAATGCGGGCCTGCATTTCCGTAAAAGAGGTCCCCTGGGGGGCCACCGCATTGTCGAGACCGGCGCGGTGGCAAGCGATGGCATCGAGCTGGCCTTCACAGACCAGAGCATAGCCGTGGGACTTGAAGGCAGGGCGTGCCAAGTGCAGGGCGTATAACAACTTGCCCTTGTGAAAAATCGGGCTTTCGGGGGAATTGACATATTTAGCGGTTTTCGCTTCGGGGTCAATCGTGCGGGCACTGAAGCCGATCACCCGGCCCAGTTCGTCCCAGATAGGAAACATTAGCCGCCCTCGGAAACGGTCATAGACCCGGCGCTTCGGTCCGTCCTCCTTGAGAACCGCTAGTCCGGCAGTAATGAGCTGTTTTTCAGAAAAGCTGTGCCGTTCCCCCCATTTGAGGGCCGCGTCCCAGCTGTCCGGGGCGAATCCCAGCCCGAACTTGTTAATGCAGTTATCATCAATTCCGCGATTCTTCAGGTACTGATAACCGGTTTCACCAACCTTCTCTTTGAGGCACTTCTGATACCACTCGGCTATTTTGGTGTGGAGATCAAACAGCTTTTCCCGGTCGGCGCCCCGATGGTTTTTACCGTCTGCCGGCCCCTTTTCCTCCGGAATAATTACACCTTCACGGCGGGCGAGCAAGCGGACGGCACCGACAAAATCCGTGTTTTCCTGTTCCATCACAAACCGGTAAATATTACCGCTGCACTGGCATCCGAAACAGTAATAACTCTGATATTCCGGGCTGACCTTGAACGAGGGGGTTTTTTCTTTATGGAAAGGGCAGCACGCCCAGTAATCTTTGCCTTGACGCTTAAGCGGGACGTAACTTTCTATTAAGTCCACTATATCGCATCGGTTGCGGATCTCATCAATTGTAGCTTCGGGAATCCGGGGCATGGTTAAAAGTGTTACTCTGTGACAGCAGTTCTCATTTCATCGACCAATTTCCGGAGACGCTGTTTTATCCGGGCTTCACGTTTGTATTGGTGACGTCGTCGGCTTTGCCGCAAGCACATTTGATAATACTTGACTGCCTGCCGGTAATCCTGGCGATAGCGGTCATAGAAGACGGCCAGGTTTTGCAGTATCACGGGATCTTCAGGATCCACGCGATAGGCTTGTAATAAAAACTTTTCCGCCTTCTCCGTATCCGGCTGGCCAAGCCAGAGGAGCGCCATGTCGTTATAAACTTTGGGATCACTGCGATAGGTATTAAAGCGTCGGAGTACCTGTAGATAACGCAACCCCTCGGTTAGGTTTTGTTCTAGGCAGCAGGTGGCCAGCATGATAATAAGATCCGGCTGGTCTTTACGGATGCTGTAGGCTTTTTTCAAGGGGCGCAGGGCGTCAGCGTAGTTCCCGCTTTCGAATAATATCCAGCCGTAAAAGTACTGGGCTGTGAAGCTGTCCGGGGCACTGGCCGCGGCCTGTAGTAAAGTGCTTTCCGCTTCTTCCGGCTGCTGCAATTCGTAAAGGCTGATGCCGTGCAGAATACGACCTTCAAGATGCGTGTCATCCGCAGACAGAACTCGGCCGGTAAGCTCCTCCGCCTTCGTCCACTGGGCGTTAGCGGCTGCGTTCAGCGCCTTGCGATACAACTCGTCAGTGCTGCGACCGCCGCAACCGCCTGTTACCATCCACATCATAGCAATTGATGCAATCATATATAGACGGCAAAGAAGTATTCGGTGTTCAGCTGAGTTTTTTGTTTTTTCCATTTCTGTTAGATATCCTTTACCGATATTGATAGTGATACCGATATGGGGTGACGGAGTTATTACGCTCGGCCCAGCATCTCCAAGGCATGTTGGCGGGCGGCTTCGGAATCTTCAGTAGCGCCCATCATCCTGGACAGTTCGGTAATACGACCTTCGCTATCCAGTTCGGATATATTTGTGATCGTTCGGTTTTCCTGAACATTTTTACCGACTTCAAAATGACGTTTCGCGCGGGCGGCAATCTGCGGCAGGTGCGATATGCACAATACCTGATGAGACTCTCCGAGTCCAGCCAGCTCTTCGGCCACTGACAAGGCGATACGGCCGCCGATATTGGCATCGACTTCATCAAACATCAAGACCGGAACTTGATCGGCGGCTGATAATACAGTTTTGGCAGCCAACATAACCCGGGCGATCTCGCCGCTACTGGCGATTTTTCGCAAGGGCAACATATCTTCCCCGGGGTTCGGAGCGAAGCAAAATTCAATGCGGTCGGCACCGGTGGCGCCGGGTTCGGTTTCTGCAAACGAAATGTTGAAATCGCTTTGTTCAAACCCCAAGCCTTTGAGCTTGGCTGTTATGCCTTCAGCAAGCTTGGCGGCCGCTGTTTTACGTTTGTTGTTCAATTCACGACAGAGGGCGGAATGTTTTTTCTGCGCCTCTGCGACTGCTTTTTCAGCTTGGGCAATACGTTGCTCGCGCGAGTCCAGCGCGGCCAGTTTCTCCCGCAAGGTTTCGGCTCGATCCAGGACGTCTTGAATTTCACCGCCGTGCTTCCGCTTGAGACGCTGAATCAAGTCCAGACGTTCTTCGATTTCAGCCAGCGCTTGTTGGTCTAAATCCAAGCTTTCGCCGAACTCCTCCAGGTCGCCAGCCAGTTCTGAGAGTTGCGTACTGACAGTTTCCAGCCGTTCCAGGAACTCACCACCGCGCTCCGAGTCAATGTCAGCTACCTCCTGCAGGAGGCGTACATAATCACTCAGCTGGTCGGTTATAGAACCGTCGCTTTCGGTTAAACCGCGCTGGCATTGTCCGGCAATTTCCATGATCCGGCGGGCATGCGCCGATACCCGGTAGCGTTCGGATAGTTCATTTTCCTCGTTCGGTTGCAGTGCCGCCGTGTCGATTTCCTGTAATTGGTGACGCAGCAATTCCGCTTCAGCCGGGGACAAGTTTTCGGTTTGCAACTGCTGCAGTTTGCGATCGGCCTCGATGTTTTGCCGGTAAGCCTCAGCGCAGTCTTCCCTGAGGCTACCCAGCTGTCCGAAGCAATCCAGAATTTCCAACTGGCACTTTGGACGGAGCAGTGATTGGTGATCGTTCGGGCCGTGAATATCAACCAAAAGATCGCCAAGCTGGCGCAGGGCGCTTAAGGCAACCGGTGAGCTGTTTATATAGGCACGACTTCCGGAAGCTGTTATAACGCGGCGCAAAATCAATTGTCCTTCTTCGCAGCTGGGCGTGCCGATTTCCGCCAACATATTATTTATGGCTTGCAGGGTAGGGCAGGCGTCGGAAAAGCGGAAAAAGCCGGTAACCTCGCACGATTTCGCCCCGCGCCGGATCAGCGATTTCTCAGCCCGTGCTCCCAGAATATTCTGGATGGCCCCCAGAATAACCGATTTCCCGGCACCCGTCTCTCCTGACAGTACGTTAAGGCCGGAAGCAAGAGAAACTTCCAGTGCGGACACCGTTGCCAGATTTTGTATGTGAAGCGCTTCCAGCACCAGTTAGAGAACTCCGTTTGTCAGTTGCTGTCCCTTTTTAATTACTTAAGACCGGGTTATACTATGATAATATGTATTGCTCAATAACCAAATGGTCAGAGCAAAAAATCACCTAAAAAAGGGTTGAAAAAATCAGCGACCAAAACGACATGCAAGAAAGACGGCGACGCTGGCCGTTTTTGGTTATGCTGCTGTTTGTCATGTTCGTCCTGCTGGTCTTTCTGGCGGGAACGGTGCTGAGCCCCGCCAAAGGCGAAATGAGCGGTTCCGCAGTTGCCAGTGAAGCAATGGTGATCAAGGCGGAGGCGGTTGAGGTTTTGTTCGATAAATCGGGGTGGCGGGACGGGCACCGTCACGTTGAACAGAAAATCATGCCGCGCTTATTCGATATGATCGAGCGGGCGGACGATTGTATCGTCTTGGATATGTTTTTGCTGAACGGCTTCGGAAGCCTGCCCGCTGATGTCTCCGCCGAAAATCGGCGCGATCTCAGTCACGACCTCATAAAGGCGTTGGCTGAGAAAAAAAGACGGTCGCCGGAGATTTTTATCCTGTTTGTCACCGATCCGATTAACGCCGTTTATTCCGCGCGGTGTCCGCCTGCCTTCAAAGAATTGGCCGCGGCCGGTGGTTCGGTGGTATGTACTGACTTGCGGCAGATGCCGGACAGTAATTTGGTTTACTCGCCTTTTTACCGCGTTGCCCGGCCCTTTATGAGGTATGTTCCGGGCGTTCATAAACCGCTCATGCAGAACCCGTTCGGCGGCCGCCGGTCACCCATGGAAAAAGTCGGTATTGCCCAATTAGCCGCCCTGCTTAATTTTAAGGCCAATCACCGCAAGGTGGCGCTGATAAAAAACGGAGACAGCAGATGGGAAGCCCTGGTTACCTCGGCTAATCCGCATACCGCCAGCAGCTTACACGGAAATGTCGCGGTGCACCTGACGGCCGGGCCGTTAACTGAAATGGTCCGGAGTGAATATCTTATTGC
>JAWOEV010000242.1:0-5313 GCA_046482565.1 Lentisphaeria bacterium
CTTCTCGTATGCCCACGAACGCGGGCTGGTAACTATTCTGTGGTGTTATCTTCGCAACCCGGATTTCAAGACTCCCGGCGCCACTTCACAATATCTTCCGCACTGCGCCGCCCCAAATGGAAGCGTTTACGCATGACTTGAAAATTCCACCACCAGAAAGGTGCCCAACGACCACGCTTATTGCGTTGGTAAATCAAGCCATCCTCCACCACCAGAAAGTCAGGGCGCATTCCCATTACCAAAAAATGCATTAAGACCGGCTCAGCATCTATTTTACGCCGGCCGGTGACTATCGCCCAGCGGGTTTCCCAGTACCGGCTGCAATCCGCCAACAACGCCCCAAACCGTCGCAACTCACTCTGTGATTCGGAGTTCTCTAGAAGAGTGCCGTCCAAATCTGTGCAAATTAAACGAATACCGTCCATATGAAATCCATACTTTCTAAATACAAAATATAGGCGTTGCAAGGTTACATACAAGCCCGAACATCGAACAGTCCCAGGGGAACCCCGGGAAAGAACTGTCGCCATGTAAAACGCACTTCCAATTCCGTCAGACGGGGTACTAGCCCGGTTTTTGCACGAAGCAACAGTATTGCAGATTTGTTTTTTTCTCCGGTTTGTTGCTGTGGTCACCACCGCTTCAAGCCGGAAAAATCAAATATGTGATGCTGTTGCTTCGCCCTCCGGGTGAAAAATGAGATTATGCACCGGGTTACAAAGTGTAACTTTATAACAAGCGGTATAAGCCTTTGGTATTCATATACATATCCCGCATAATCTCATTTTTCATGCAATGTTCGGGCTAGATCAACCGCATCCACAAGCAACTGGACTAAGCTATGCCCTCGATTATAGTAGGCAATCATGCGAACGCATGGCGTCTTGCCAAAGGAACACCTCCAGCCAGACAATTGAGACGTAAACAACCAGGAACAGCAGACAATCATGGCATTAAGCTTTTACAATTCGCTCACCCGTCAGATCGACACTTTCGCACCGCTTGAAAAAGGCCGTGTGAAACTTTACACATGCGGACCGACAATCTACGACTACGCCCACATCGGCAATTTTCGGGCCTATATATTTGAAGATCTCCTGCGCCGAACCCTGCAGTTTTGCGGTTGCGAAGTGACACAGATAATGAACCTGACCGACGTTGACGACAAGACAATTCGGAATGCTATCCAGACTCAAACCCCGCTCAATGATTACACTGCAAAATATAAGCGGGCCTTCTTTGAAGACCTGAAAACCCTTCGTATCGAACCGGCCGAACACTATCCGGCCGCCACCGACCACATCCAGGATATGATCGATTTAGTCCAAGCCCTGCTGGATAAAGGATATGCTTATATCGCTGACGACAAAAGTATTTATTTCTCTATCGCCAAGTTCAAAGACTACGGGCAGCTCGTGAACATTGACCCGGAGCAGATGAAATCCACGACCCGGGTAAGCAACGATGAATATGCCAAGGAATCAGTTGCCGACTTTGCACTCTGGAAGGCCCATACGGAAGCGGACGGTGATGTCAAGTGGGACAGCCCCTGGGGCCCCGGCCGACCCGGCTGGCATATCGAATGCAGCGCCATGAGCATGCGCTATCTCGGTCCAACCTTTGATATTCACACCGGTGGCAGCGATAATATGTTTCCGCATCATGAAGATGAAATCGCCCAGAGCGAAGCCGCCAACGGTTGCCAGTTCGTGCGCTACTGGCTGCACTGCGCCCACCTAATCGTCGAAGGCAAAAAAATGTCGAAGTCACTGGGCAATTTCTTCACCCTCAGAGAATTATTGGATAAAGGCTATAATGGGCGCATCCTGCGCTGGGTACTGCTGAGCACTCACTACCGGCAACCGCTGAACTTTACCTTCAAAAGTTGCGATGACGCCCGCGCCTCACTGCGCCGTATGGATGAGCTTATCCAACGCCTCCAGCAGGCCACGCAACAAGCCGACACCGAAAACTCCGGATTGGCAATGATTCTCGACGAACACAAATCCGAATTCAAAGGCGGGCTGGAGGACGACCTGAATATTTCCGTCGCACTTGCCAGCCTTTTCGGCTTGGTTAAAGCCCTAAATAAAAGACTGGATCAGGATAAGATCGGCGGCAAAGACGCAGAACACGCCCTAGATACTTTGCGCGAACTGGACCAAGTTTTAGGCGTTATGGACGTCGACCGGAAACAGGCAGACCCCGACATCCCGGAAGACGTTGTAAACCGGGTCAAAAACCGTCAGCAGGCCCGTAAAGACAAGGACTTCGCAAAGGCTGACGCCATACGCGATTCGCTTGCTGCCGAGGGATGGATAATCGAAGACTCCCCCTCCGGTCCGCGCATAAAGCGCCAATAAAGCTTACCTTCAAGCTTCTGCAATACCAAGGACATAAACAAAGTTGAGCGCCTCGATTTTGCTTAAAATCAGCCAGATTATTAAGGCGCGCAGTGGATGAAATCAAAATCAGCCTTATGTTATACGTTTGTCAAGTCTGCCTTCGGGATACCCCATGGTGTAATGGCAGCACATCAGGTTTTGGTCCTGACGGTCCAGGTTCGAGTCCTGGTGGGGTAACCACCTTTTTTGAGCGGGTGTAGCATAATGGCAATGCTCCAGCCTTCCAAGCTGGCTATGAGGGTTCGATCCCCTTCACCCGCTCCACTCCTTTCCCCGTACTTCGCAAGAGTTTACGTATCACAGTGTTCGTTTTTGTTATTCCTGTAATCTTCTGTTATGCACTGTCAGAGTGCAAAAAGCTGGTGGGATGGTATATACGGGTTTGAACCGCAAGTTGCGGGGCGTATAGTTGCAGGTATGAAAAGCTCAATAATATCGAAAAATGTTGACCTGTCCCGTCGGAACTGGTGGAGGGTTATAGGACGCCTGGTTGCGGCGGGTTTGTTTGTTTTTATGGGGTTCGGGGAAAAGAATGCTGCGGGTGGCTGGACGCGCGAGACAACTCGCGATCATAAGATGGCTGACTTTGAGCCCCCCCGAGTGGATTTGCAGCGCTATAAAAGTGTTCAATCACGCCCGAATCAGAACAAAGATTTGGCTCTGGCTGTGGCGATTTCCGGCGGCGGTCACCGGGCCGCCAATTTTGCCGCGGGCGTTTTGCTTGCTTTGGAGCAATTCAGCCTGAATGATGATGATGACGGGGAAGCCTATAATCTGCTGAAGGAGGTTGATTATTTTTCGACGGTCTCCGGCGGCGGGTTTCCGGTGGGGGTTTACTTTGCCACCCGTTATGACCACCGGCCGGGCCGCGGGTATTCTTTCCGGAAAGCTCTCAAGAGCAAGGATGAGCGTTATCTCAAAAATTTGCGGCGTGATTATCAAATGACCCTCTTGGAAGCAGCTTTTAATCCACAATGCGCGGGTTACAAAGATGCGGGAGACTTGCTGGAAGAAAAGTTTGATGATTATATGCTGGGGGCCGAGTATCGGTCATCTAAGCAATCACTTCGCTTGTCGGATGTTTTTCGCGCTGATAAAACCGCAGCACCGCCGGTTGAGCTTCCCTACTGGTTTGCCAACGCGACGATTTATGAAAACGGCAGTCGATTTGTCTTCACCCCCGGTATAATCAGAGAATATGGCATCACGCACTGTACCCATCGCATGGAGGGGCTTAATATAGAGGGTAAACCGGAGAGTATGCCCCTAGCGGTGGGGCTTAAGACCAGTGCCTCTTTTCCGGTCCTGATCCCGGCTACAACCATGCATTGTAAAGCGGAAAGTGATCCGCTCAATCCTTACCTGCATCTGATTGACGGCGGACTGGTTGATAATCAGGGCATTTTTACCGCGTTCGAGGTCTTACGCCAGGACCCGGCAAAGCATAAGGTATTGCTCGTCATTGACGCGTACAAAGGGATATCACACCCGCGGTCGCGCTGGCGCGCTTCCCCCTCCGGTCCGGAGATGGCGGCGCGGATAATGAAGATCGCGCTGGACAGTGCGCATAATCGGCTTGATGAAACCATTGCTTACCAGCGACAGCTTGGGGAAGTTGACGGTAAGGGAGGGGGTATCGAGGTTGCAATGATCAGTTTCAGTACACTTAAGCCAGAGACAAGGGCGCGTATCGACGATTTGGAAACGGAAGTCAAAAAAATACGGAAAGAGAAATTCAAGGGCTTTGCGCGCCGAATACGGCGGGAAGTTAAAGCGCTTTTTCAAAAGGACAAAAGTAAAGAAGAGGGCCTGGTTTCGGATGATATCAGCGCCATGGAATTGTATCATGATGCTCACGCAGTAGGCACGACGCTGAATATTACACCGGCGCAGCAGTCGTTGCTGCTGGAGGCGGGGCATGAAGCCGTGGAGAAGCAGCGCGAGTTTATAGGTAAAAAACTTTTGCCGCGAACCCGCTAATTACCGAATTCATGGATTTTTAAAAAACCGTTATATTGCCTTTTTCTCACGGATTCAGAATTACACAAACACGGGGACAATAGCCGAAGTGAAGATTGATAAGCTTGTTGTAGGTATGTTGGAAGTCAACTGTTATCTGGTCTGGAATCAGGACACGGGTGACGGTTTTATCATTGATCCCGGAAGTGAAGCTGAGATGATTGCTGACCGAGTTGACGAACTGGGGTTCAAGCCCCGGGGGATTCTGCTCACACATGGGCATGTGGACCATATCCTAGCGGTGCCGGAGTTGGCTTCGAAATATGGCATTTCCGTGCGCTTGCAGCCGGATGAAGAGTCGCTTTATTTCAGCCCCCAGAATGAACTGCCGCCGTGGTTGCCGCCGGCCGAAAAGTTACCTTCCCCAGAAGATGTGCGGGATGACTTGGAAGGGCTTTGCTTTACTGTGTATCCCACACCGGGGCATACGCGGGGTGGCTGTAGCTATTTCTTTGCTGAGGATGAGGTTGTTTTTACCGGCGACACATTGTTCTGCGGGGGAGTCGGAAGGACAGATTTACCGGGGGGCGATCATTCGATGCTGCTCAATTCGATCCGGGACAAATTGTTGACATTACCGGAGAAGACGGTTGTATATCCGGGGCATGGGCCGAAGACGACAATCGAACGGGAGGCAAATGATAACCCATTTCTATAGTTAGACGCCATGCGAAAAGGTCTCAGGTCTCCGCCTGAGGCGGATTGAGGAGCGCCGGTGGCTTTTCTCGGGGTTTTCGTGTTGTCATGCACTACCCTCAGCGGTAATGCGTTACAACTCGAAACCCCGAGAAGGGTTGCCGCCGCCCCAACCCGAAGGGCTCGTGTCTCTTTCGGCGATCTTTCGTCTTTTCGGCGGAAACCGTTAGCTTACGGCTAGCGCATTCCGCCG
>JAWOEV010000257.1:0-4291 GCA_046482565.1 Lentisphaeria bacterium
AACAATGGCATATTTTAATGATGAAAGTGAATTTAGTTCAGCTTTATCGAACATAAATAGCCTAATCAAAACTGGAGGGTTGTTTGTTTTTGATTATTTTTACCCAATAAACTTACTTGAGCAAAATAAATATGAACAAAATCTACATCAAACCAAGAGAGTAGATGGTTTAACTCTTGAGAAATTTACCGCTTAGGGTAGTGCATGACAACACGAAATCCCGAGAAGAGCTACCGGCGCTCCCAACATGGGCGCGAGACCTTTTCGCATGGCGTCTTTGCTAGTCCTTTTTGGCCGGCAATTGCGGATGTTCTTGAATGTTTCGTTGGCGACTTGAAACATCCTCGTCAATATATACTTACTGTTCCCGCCCAACAGCGGCAATGTCTTCCTCGGTGATTTCGTTCCATCGCAGACAGGCCGCTGTGTGGTCTGGACCGACTTCTTCAAGTGGAGGGCGGTCACCGGTATCGCAACGACCTTTTTCGGCAAACGGACAACGGGGGTGGAACGGGCATCCTGACGGAAGTTCGGTCACCGACGGTATGTTGCCCTTGATCGATGGTAACCGGCTCTTGTCCATTGCTAAGCTGGGCAGGGATTTCAGCAACATTAGCGTGTACGGGTGCTTGGGATTCTTCATGATCGTATGCACATCGCCGCCTTCGACGATACGTCCGAGATACATCACCGCCACATCGTCAGCCAATTGAGCCACCACACCGAGATCGTGAGTGATCAGGAGGGTCGAGGTATTCAGTTCGGACTGCAGGTTCTTGATCAGCCCCATGATCTGTGCCTGGATCGTTACGTCTAGGGCCGTTGTCGGCTCGTCGGCGATGAGAATTTCCGGGTTGCAGACCAGCGCCATGGCGATTACGATACGCTGGCGCATTCCGCCGGACATCTCGAACGGGTACTGATCAATGCGCTGTTCCGCACCGGGGATGCCTACTTTGTTCAGCATCTCGATAGCGCGTTTGCGTGCTTCTTGTTTGGTTACATCCTGATGCAGTAGAATTGCTTCGCAGATTTGGTTGCCGACTGTATGCACAGGACTGAGCGCGGTCATGGGCTCTTGGAAAATCATACTGATCTGGCCGCCGCGAAGGTGGAAGAGTTCGTTTGATTTTTCTGGGATCGACGTGATCTCGATCTGGTTGCCTTTTTGTGGAAAAAACTTAATACTGCCGCCCTTAATCTGGCCGGGGTTCTGAATCAGGCGCAGGATTGAGTAACTGGTTACGGACTTGCCGCAACCTGACTCGCCGACCAGAGCCGTGATCCGGCCGCGTTCCATGGCAAAGCTTACCCCGTCCACCGCCCGGACTTCTCCTTCTTCAGTGTAGAAATAAACCCGAAGGTCCTCCATCTCCAGCACGTTCGAATGCGGTCCGCTTGCTTGCGGTGTGTCTGTCGGCATTTCAAGAGTGGCTGATTCCGGCATGTTGATCCTTGTTTTTGTTTCGCGTGTCACTGCAAATGATAAGGTACCGGAGTTGACAGTAAAGCTGACATGCTCGGTGCTGAAAAAGTGCAAAAAGATATACCAGCTTGATTAAAGCTAAAAAAATAAGCTTTAGCTATTGTGCTCTAATCCACGCTTTATCCGTCAATATCAGTAGAAATTAACCGGAATAAAGATTTTTTCAATGATCTTTGTTTAAAAGGCGGGAATTGATAAAACTGTAATTGATATTAGGTTTATTTTCTTGCCGATGTGGCTTGGCGTTTTTTTGCATGTAGATCCTCCGCGAGCATGGGTGCAATACCTTTGCGCGGAGGGTCGGAATAACCCCGTTTGATCATTAGAACATGGTACCGATAAATTGAGGCTAAAAAATTATGAAATTCACAGTTAGCGTTGGGGTTTTGGCAGGTGTTTTTCTGTTGCCTTTTTGGGGAGAGGCCCAGCATGTAACTATTCGAAAAACGGCGTCTAAGGAAAATCCACCCCTTTTTATTGCAGATATAAAGGCACCGGATACTGTACGGAAAAAATTGCGAAACACCTTGCGGCGCTGTAACTGGTTCAACCTAGTTCCCGCCAAGAGTGATGCCCGTTATGTATTGCAGGCCAGCTATGCAGGTTCCGGTTCCTCTGTTTTGAGAATGCAAGTATCCAGTGAAGGGCAGGTCGTTTTCAAATACAAAGAAGTCGCTCCGCGTAGCACTGTCGACCAAGTTGTCTATGCCGCAGTTGATTCCTTGATTGAAAGGATATTTGACAATCCCGGCCCCTGTGATTCGCGGATTGCCTTCGTGCTGGGGCAGGGCGACCGCAAAGAAATTTTCACCTGCAATTTTGATGGTTCTGATATCCGGCAGATAACTCGTAACGGGACAATCTCGACTGAGCCTGCCTGGGGACCGAATGGTGAAAATCTGGCCTATACACTTTACAATCGCCACCGCACTGCTGTGGTCCTGGCCGATGTTAAGCGCGGCCGGCAGCGCCGAATTACTTGCTTTCGCGGTCTTAACTCCGGTGCCAGTATAGCGCCTGGTAACAACCAAATTGCTATTTGCCTGAGCTTGGAGAATCAGGTAGATCTCTATATTGTCGCAATGGATGGAGAACCCGAAAAACGCTTGACAAAAAACAACGCCGTTGAGTCATCGCCCAGCTGGAGTCCGGATGGACGTCGTTTGGTTTATGTGTCCGACCGGGCCGGACGCCCGCGACTCTACATCAGATCCTTGGGGGGTGGGAAAGCAAGGAGATTACTCAGTGAGTACGCGGAACAAGTTTCTCCGGATTGGTCCAGTGTATCGGGTAAAATCTGCTTCTCCACACGTAAAGATGGACGTTATCTGGTGGCAGTGACCGATCCGGAGGATCGTAGCGGGAAGATGCGAGTAATCACAAAAGAGGCCGGCGACTGGGAATCGCCCAGTTGGGCGCCGGACGGGCGGCATGTCATTTGCGTGCACAGCCTCGGCAGTAAGCGCCGTTTGGTTATGGTGGATACACGAACTGGCCGGGCGATCCCGGTTTTACGGAAAAATAGCCTATCTTTGCCTTCCTGGGCGGCACGTTAAAGCTGATTTGGTCTAAATATGTGAGAATCCGCAAAGCTGGGGAAATTATGGCCGAAACCGAGAAAGAGAAACGCATCTGCATAATTGCCAATCCCGTGGCTGGAAGGCGGGCTCGCGCACAAGTGGAGAAAGCTTATCGTCGGTTGCTGGCCTCCGGTGTCCATGTTGATATGTGGTATACCGAGTTTGCCGGGCATGCCACTGAACTGGCCGCTAAAGCGGTACAGGCCAAGTATAATACTGTGGTGGCTGCCGGTGGTGACGGAACCGTTAATGAAGTCCTCAACGGTATGGTGCATTCTGAAACTGAACTGGCAATTTTGCCCCTGGGAACGACGAACGTACTGGCCCGTGAAGTTGGCCTTCATAGGCGGAGGAAATTGATGGTTGATACAATCTTGAACGGCAGGGCTGAAAAAGTACACGTCGGTCGGGCTAATGACCACTATTTCCTCTCGATGGCGGGTATCGGTTTTGACGGCCATGTCGTCCATGCCTTGAATCTCCAATTAAAGTCATGGTTCGGAAAACTGGCGTATGTGATTGCCGCGCTAAAGGTGTTGACCTCATCCCGGCCGAGAAGGAATATTGAAGTGAATCTGAATGATGGGGACGGGCTGAAGTGCAGCAGCTTGATTGTTGGTAACGGTAAATACTATGGCGGTTCATTTGAGGTTACACCGGGAGCAAGCCTAGATAACCCAAGTCTGGTGATTTGTGCGTTTGAGGGGGAAACTAGGCGCGGGCTTGTCAGTTTTGCGCTCGGAGTACTTTTCAAGCAGCATACAAGTTTTAGGAATATCACTGTGAAGTCTGCCCAAGAATTCAGTGCCAAGGCTGCGAATACTGTTCATGTTGAGGTCGATGGTGATTACCTTGGGATATTGCCTTTAGACTTCAGTTTGGAGCGCCATGCCTTGACAATACTGCGCCCTGCCAAAAAATGAACTGGTTTTTGCTTTTTGGAGAAAAAAATGTCATGATAGCAATTGTTGATTATCGAGCTGGAAATTTGGCGAGCGTAAAACGGGCCCTGGATTATATCGGAGTCGAATCTGAAATTACCGACGAGCTGGCAAAAATACGGACCGCCGAAAGAGTTATTTTTCCCGGGGTCGGGGCTGCCGGTGAGGCTATGCGATGCCTGAATGAATTGGGATTGAAAAAGGTTTTGCATGAAGTGATTAACAGCGGTACACCGTTTATGGGAATCTGTGTCGGGTACCAACTGTTGTTTGAACGCAGCGAT
>JAWOEV010000260.1:0-18876 GCA_046482565.1 Lentisphaeria bacterium
TTTTAGCCCGAATTTCTGCGAAATTCGGGCTAAACGCCATACGAAACGGTCTTGCACCCGTATTGGAAGCGCCCCCGTGGCTTTGTGATCACTCGGCGTGCAATGATTTGCTACTGAAATTGGGGTCGCAGGTAAGATTGACGCCGAGCTTGCGGAGGCCCGCCTCATCGCCGGGGGTGGGCATATGGGTCATGTGCATTTCGCAACCATGCAGTTGTCTGAGTTGTTCAAGAGCGGCCTGGGCCGTGGGGTTGGAGGTGGCACTTACGCTCAGGGCGATCAGTGTTTCTTCCAGGTTGAGGCTTACTTCGGAACCTCTGAGTATACCCGATTTCATATTGCCGACGGACTCGATAACCTGCCCGGAGAGCAGGTGAATATTGTCCGGGATGCCAGCTAGAACTTTGACTGCATTAAGTACTGAAGAGGATGCGGCATGCAGGAGTATTGAGTTTTTGCCTGTTACTATCTGATTATCTTTAAGTTGGATGGCAGCGCCGCAGAAAATACCGGCATGGCCGCCGCCGCGGGTTCGTCCTTGTTCGGCCGCCTCCCGGCCGGGGGCTACTACTTTCCGGCGTTGCTCATGGCAGTCGAGTTCCTCCAGCAAAGCTTGAACCCGGTTTACCGTTTCCTTTTCTGTCAGCCCCATTTTATATTCACACTGATATCGGAACCAGCGTCTTATGACCTCCTGGGTGGAGGCTTCGCGGACGATCTGGTCGTCGGTGATGGCGAATCCCGCGCGGTTGACGCCCATGTCGGTGGGGGATTGATAAATTTTATCGGCTTCCATTATCCGCGTCAATATCCGGCGGACAACCGGGAAAATTTCGACGTCACGGTTGTAGTTTACCGAAGTTTGCTGGTATGCTTCTAGGTGGAAGGGATCCACCTCATTGTAATCGCCGATGTCGGCCGTGGCCGCTTCGTAGGCGATATTAACGGGATGTTTCAGGGGCAGGTTCCAGATCGGGAAAGTTTCAAACTTGGCGTATCCCGCATTTACTCCGTTCTTGTGCTCATGGTATACCTGGGAGAGGCAGGTTGCCATTTTGCCACTGCCGGGGCCGGGGGCGGTGACGACAACGATCGGGCGCTCGGTCTCGATGAAGGAGTTGCTGCCGTAGCCTTCATCACTGACAATTCTTTCGACATCGCTGGGATAGCCGTAAATGGTGTGATGAGTATAGACTGGGATATCATGTTGTTGCAGACGGCGCATGAAAGCATCAACCACCGGAGATTTCTGATAGCGTGTAAGTACGACGCCACGGACCAGAATTTGCCGACTGCGCAGGTCATCTATCAGGCGCAGTACATCGGCATCGTAGGTAATTCCGAAATCCGCCCGGGTTTTGCGCCGTTCAATATCGCCGGCATAGAGGCAGATGATAATCTCCGCCTGGTCTTTCAGCTTCTGTAAAAGCTGTACTTTGGCATTTGGATGGAAGCCGGGCAAAATGCGGGCGGCATGGTGATCAAACACCAGTTTACCGCCGAATTCCAGATAAAGTTTGTTGTGGAAAAGCTTGGCTCGTTCAAGGATATACTCGGACTGTTGCTGCAGATACAGTTCGTTGTCAAAGCCGATAGTTTGTGTCATTGCTTAATACCTTCCAGAAAGCAAAATTCAATTTACGCGTTTGTCAAAATCCAGACGCTGAATGAGAGCACTAGGTTAATTTACAGGGCTGAAAATGCAAGCTTGATGCGGCATGACAAGACCCAGCGCTGCTCTTGGCCCGATCAGGTCCGGGTAAGCTGGCTGTATCGCCTTACCGTTTATTACGGCCTAATGAGGACGGAGTTAACGTTTTCTGACTTCATCAAGGAATTCATGGACTTCAGGCAGTGCTTGCCGCCGTCGTTTATTATTTTCCTGAATGATTTGCAGATACCATGAGAGTGCCGGGACCGGGGTATCCATTTCAAGGGCCATTGAGTCAAGGTATTTCAGCGTTTTTCCTAGGCGCTCTCGGCTTGCGTTAAGTCTTTTTCGAGCCCGCGTAATTTGCCTGCGAAACCTTTTGAATTTCTTTTTGCGGTGCAATTGATTGACGGCCTTCGCATAATCCGCCAGAGCAGGACGCAACAGAACAGGGGCTTCCCGCTGGAGGTTTAAAAGTTCGAGCACTTTGCGGCGTAAAACCTCTGAATTACTGGGCAATTCAGTTATTTGCGTTAGGGGGATTTTGTGGCTGCCTCCGGGGGCTTTTTCAGTATCTTTGCCGACCTCTATATGCATGATTTCATTCAACCGATTAAGGGTACTTTCCGGGCTGCGTTTTGCACCGTAAAGCAGACAAAGCTCGGGTGCCTTGGAGTTATACCAATCTTGCAGGCTACTGTCCTTTGGAAGTATCGGTTTTAAGGCTGTTTCCAGGGCCAGGTAAGAATCCGGCTGTTTGGTAAGTGTGTGTTTATAACGGGCAAAGAATGAACGATCTGTCCGCAGTGATTCCTGGCTTATCAGATTGGCAATGAGATGGCAGTGGATCGACCACAACCTATAAATGACCGGCCAGTCAATGTCGGCCGGATTCCGTAAGATTTTTTTAATATCGGGGGGGGAGTCTTCTGTGAAGCGGATAAAAATAGCTTGATAGTCAGGCGGTTGCTCAGTGCCGAGGTAAGCGTTGCGTTCCACTGCATCATAAACGATCGCGGCCGCCAGCCACTGGAAACTTGCGGTCGGTAATTGTCCTGATTCGACGTTTTCTGATGCATTGCCGGTGGGGTTTCCCTCAATGCCGAACCGGCGGGCTAGCAATGCGGCGGCCAACTTGTGGGCTGACTTGGTTTCAGATTCGTTCGGCTTTATGCGGACATTGTAAATGGCCGTGCTGCTGTCTGTGTTGGCAGCCTCGTACACGACTGAAATCAGATTGCGCAGAGGATATTTCGACCGCCCGAGGTAGTGCCGGACGCCGCGGTCGACATTGTCGACTAGATTGTGGATCTGGCGTATTGCGCTTTTCGGTGCCTTGATTTGCACCTTTGTGTCGGCATCATAAGCTGTTTTACCGCTGGTCGAAAATGCCGTGAATACGACGATCAAGAATATAAGAGTAACGCGCCTGAACATAAAGTAGGTTTTTTTAATTCCCCTCATTGCAAATTGAGGAGTTATGACACAAGATTTGTCAAAGATTTTATGTTAGCCCGAATTTCGCGAAATTCGGGCTAGTGCACAGGTTCATTCTTCGTCTTCAACCTGATTGGCTTCGATATCGATTGTGTCTTGATCCTGTTCTCCTCCGGCCGGTCGGTTCTTTTTGCCGGAGTCGCTAAACTGGCTGAACTGGTGTACTTGAAAATGGCTTTTTATATAATGCTTGGTCGAGGCTTTGATTGCGTTACGGGTGATGGGGATCAAGAGGGAAAAACCGACGGCGTCGGTAATCAGCCCCGGTGTCACCAGTAACAAACCGGCCCCGAAAATGAAAAGTCCGTCAAGCATAGCGTCCGCCGGCAATGCCCCCCGGTTAAGTTCCTGCCTAATTCGCATGACGGTATTGAAACCTTGCCAGCGGGCCAATGAGGCACCGATGATACCGGTTAAAATCACAACCCCCAACGCTTGCAGGCCGCCTATGGCACCGGCCAGCTTGAACAGTAAAAGCAACTCGAGCCATGGCAGGAAAATGAACAGACCGATGAGCCACAAAAGTATCATGCTATTCTTCCTGTGACTTCGACCCGGAGTTGGGCTTGGCCGTCTTTTTATGTTGAGAGACGATTTCCTGCAAAGCCTGGTTCAAACCCTTGCCTTGCTCAAGATCCTCTTCTGCCTCCTGAAATGCGGCACCGGTGTCATAAGCGCTGACTTTGGTAAACTTAAGGTTGGTCCCTCCCACGCGGACAATGTCGCCGGGCTTGAGTTGTACTTCTTCGTTCAAGATTCGTTTCCCATTCAGAAAGGTTCCGTTTTTTGAGGCTGTGTCGATAACCCAGTAAGTGCCGTCCACATGGCGGTGTACAGAACAATGAAAACGGCTTATTTCGGTATCGTTCTGAATCGAAATCGTACATTCATGCGCGCGACCGACAGTGGTATCATCAGAATCTAGTTTGTGCTCAATGAACTTATTATCTTTTCTGTAACTTAAAAAAGGCATTGAGTTTCTCGCCTCACATTTTATTTAGTCAATAGGCACTACGATATACTAATACGAACTCTAAAGCTGAAACATCTCTTAATATTTCCTCCTACCTTGTCAGTTGCAAGTCGCTAGACCTCGACCGGAAAAGTATTGTCCTCATAGCGTTGCAATTGGCGCAGAAGTGTTTATTCTGCTAGGTTGTGACTTTTCGCATAAGGATAAAACATTGAGTCGCTATGAAAAAACAAGCAGAAGGTTCGGCCCCGGCCAAAATAAATTTATTTTTGGACGTTTCAGGTAAGCGTGACGACGGTTACCATAATCTAACAACGGTATTTATTCCGGTTCCAGGACTTTGCGATCATATCCGTATATCTACTACGGATTCGGCTGGTATCGCCATCGCTTGCGACGCTGACGGTGTTCCTTGTGATCACCGAAATTTGGTGTGGCAGGCGGCGGCGAAATTTGCCGACGTTGTCGAGGTTGAGCCGCATTGGCATATAGTCCTCGATAAAAAAATTCCGATAGCGGCTGGGCTGGGGGGGGGGAGCTCGGATGCGGCAACCGTGCTCTTGTTGCTCAATGATATGCATGATAAGCTCCTGTCACAAAACGAATTGCACCATATTGCAGCCGACTTGGGAGCTGATGTCCCATATTTTCTGAACCCTCGGCCAGCGGTTGGGAAGGGGAGGGGGGATGTGCTGCAGCCCATAAGCTGTAATCTTGAACTGCCGTTGGTCTTGGTCAACCCCGGTTTTCCAATCAGGGCCAGCTGGGCTTATGCGCACTTGCCTTCGACATGGCAGCATCCCGGCTTGGAAGCGCTTACGGATGCTATAATCCGCGGAGATCTGAGGAGCATGGCCGATAATTCTTTTAATGTTTTTGAGTATGCTGCTTTCAGAAAATTCCCGCTTTTGGAAATGCTTGTAAACGACATGCAGAAGAATCAAGAATGTCTGGCCGTCCGGATGAGCGGTAGCGGCCCCACACTTTACGCTATTATGAATTCAAATAAGGCGGCCCGCAACCTGGGCGAACGGATTAAACAAGAATTTGGCTCTAAAATATGGGTGTGTGCCAGCCTCAAAGGATGATATTCGGGTGCGTGCTTTAATCCAGCGAGTCAGTGAAGCTTCGGTTACTGTCGATGGTGAGATAATCGGACGGATCGGGAGGGGTATGCTTATTTTTCTGGGCGTGACCGATACCGATACGGAAGCCGAGGTCAAGGCTGTAGCTGACAAGTGTTTAAACCTGAGAATCTTTGAAGATGATGCCGGTAAATTCAATCACAGCGCCTTGGAGATGGAGGCCGAGCTATTGATTGTCTCGCAGTTTACCTTGTACGGTGACACTCGGAAAGGACGGCGCCCCAGCTTCAACAAGGCTGCGCCTCCACAGCATTCCGAACCACTGTACGATCGATTTGTTGAGGAATTGCGGCAAAGCGGACTGAGGACTGAGGCCGGAAGTTTTGGGGCGCAGATGAATGTTCAGCTGGTAAATGACGGTCCCGTTACCATCATGGTTGAAAAATAAGTCGGTCCGTGCGATATTCATATTAGTCTTAAGCCGGAAAACCCAACGTAGCCGGCACCAGCTTTACAAAGAAGAAAAACGGAGAACAAAATGTCCCAGCGAAATGATCGCAGAAAACGCTGTGCCAGATACATACGGAAAGTTAGTGAAGAAAGTCTCTGGACCTCGGAATATGCGCAAAAAATCACGGCGAATATCACTGCTACTTACCAGGATCAGCAAGGCATAAACCACATAAGCGGCCTTTCAATGCCGCAAAGTGAAGTGGTATTGGAAACGCTGGATTTGCTGCTTGAGGTCCTGTTTCCCGGCTATACCGGACGTCACGTTTTTTACCAGTCCGGCTTGGAGTTTGCAATTGGCAACCACATTGAAGAGATATATCGCTCGCTTACGGAACAGATAGAGCGTGCTTTTGCTTATCGCTGCAAGCTGGAAAGTTGCGAAGGGTGCGACTGCCGACAGCAGGCCGAGGAAGCAGTCGTCGGCCTGCTGTCGGCGATTCCCGATATTCGTAGCCGTCTGAAAACCGACGTGAAAGCGGCCCTTGACGGTGATCCCGCGGCCCGGTCAACAGATGAGGTGGTTATTTCATACCCGGGTCTTAAAACCATTGCAATTCACCGAGTGGCGCATGCTTTGTACCGCGTTGACGTGCCGCTTATTCCCCGCGTTATGAGTGAATATGCGCATTCGATGACCGGGATTGATATTCATCCCGGTGCCAGCATCGGTGACAGCTTTTTTATTGATCACGGCACAGGTGTTGTAGTCGGTGAAACTGCTGTGATCGGTAAAAATGTAAAAATATACCAGGGCGTGACTCTGGGGGCATTAAGCTTTCCGAAAGACGAGCGCGGTCAGTTAATCAAGGGCACTAAACGACATCCCAATATTGAAGATAACGTAACTATCTACTCCGGTGCGACACTCCTCGGTGATATTACCATTGGCCATGATTCCGTCATAGGAGGTAACGTCTGGATCACCGAGTCAATAGAACCGCACAGCAAAATAACCATAGCCTCCCCGGAATTATCAATCCGAACCCGGAAGAAAAAAGGCTGATCTCGGGAGCGTGTTTGCAGCCGTTAATCCTGTCCGGTCGAATAAAATTTGGGCTGAACTTAAAACCAAACGTCAGGACCTTTTAGCGGAGGGTAATCAATAAGTCGGGTGCTTCGTCTTCAGCAATACTGTTCCTTGAACTTACCCGCTTCAACGCTAGGTTATAGAGTATTGACGTAGAATGCATCACATAACTGGCGGATCATCGTGGAACCGACCACGCGGGAGTGTGATGCACGAATAATTTGCTTGCCGGCCGCCTGGGTACAACTCGAATACCCGGAGTGGCTTTTTTGTTGTCATGCCCTCCGGTATTCCAAGTTAACCAATATCAGGAGGTCCGTAATGACAAACATCCCAACAGCCTGGAGAGATTTCACCCCTGGTGCATGGCAGAAAAGCCCCGATGTTCGCACCTTTATCAAGCTCAACTACACGCCGTATTGCGACGAGCCCGATTTTTTGGCTGATGTCACTTCGCGGACTGAAGACCTCAACGAAAAAGTCGCCGAGCTATGTAAAAAAGAACAGGAACACGGCGGGGTCTTGGACATTGACAATAATACTGTATCATCGCTTCTAACCTACGGCCCCGGTTACGTGGACAAGGAAAAAGAGCTGATAGTCGGGCTCCAGACCGACGCCCCTCTGAAACGCGGGGTTAATCCGTTCGGCGGCCTGCGCATGGCCCGCAAAGCCTGCGAAGCATACGGCTATGAACTGGGCGAGGAAATTCAAAAAAGTTTCCAATACCGCACAACGCATAATAACGGCGTTTATCGCGTCTATACCGATGCCATGCGAAGTGCCCGCCGCTGCGGAGTCATTACCGGCCTGCCGGACGCATACGGCCGCGGCCGAATTATCGGCGACTATCGAAGGGTTGCACTTTACGGCATTGACCAGCTGATTAACTGGAAAAAAGCCGACAAAGAAAAGCTCGGCAAGCAGCCCATGACCGAAGCAGTCATCCGGCGCTCGGAAGAGTTGTGGCGCGAAATCGATTTTCTGGATAAACTCAAGCAAATGGCGGAGCTTTACGGATATGATATTTCGGGCCCGGCCGAATCAGCCCAGGAAGCCGTCCAATGGGTATATTTTGCTTATCTGGGGGCCATCAAAGAACAGAACGGCGCGGCTATGTCGCTGGGCCGGGTCAGCACTTTCTTAGATATTTACTTTGAACGTGACCTTGCTGAAAAGCGTATTGATGAAACCCGGGCTCAGGAGATTATTGATGATTGTGTTCTTAAATTGCGCTTGGCGCGCCAGCTTCGTACCCCGGAGTACAATGAACTTTTCGCCGGCGACCCTACCTGGGTAACCGAGGCTGTCGGTGGCGTCACCGAGGAAGGCCAGTCCCTAGTAACAAAAAATTCGTTCCGTTTCCTGCATACCCTGAAAACCTTGGGACCGGGCCCGGAACCCAATCTTACCGTGCTTTGGGCACCGGAACTGCCTGCATCATTCCGAGAATATTGTGCCAGAATCTCTATAGATACAGACGCTATACAATATGAAAACGATACCCTGATGCGGAATACCTATGGTGATGATTATGGTATTGCATGTTGTGTTTCCGCTATGAAGATTGGCAAGCAGATGCAGTTTTTCGGGGCCCGTTGTAATCTGCCCAAAGTCCTTCTTATGGCGCTGAACGGGGGGCGGGATGAAATCAGCGGTGACCAAGTCGGTCCTGAAATGCCTGTGATTGATGATGAAGTGTTGGATTTTGACAAAGTATCTGAACGATTCGCCCACTACCGCGGCTGGCTGGCTGAATTATATGCCAATACGATGAATGTCATCCATTATATGCATGATAAATATGCCTATGAAAAGTTGCAGATGGCGTTGCATGATACAGAAGTCGAACGTTTTATGGCATTCGGCATAGCGGGGCTTTCAGTCGTTGCAGATTCACTGAGTGCCATCAAGCATGCCACGGTGATTCCCGTAAAAGACGAGCGAGGCTTGATAACCGATTTCGATGTATCGGGTGATTTTCCGTGTTATGGAAACGATGCACCGGCGGCCGATCAACTGGCGCAAAGCCAAGTGCAGGAATTTATGACGGAATTGAATAAGCATAAAACTTATCGTGATTCGATCCCGACTCTGTCTATACTCACTATCACCTCTAATGTCGTATACGGTCACAAGACCGGTGCCACGCCGGACGGGCGCAAGCATGGCGACCCTTTCGCCCCCGGTGCCAACCCTATGCACGACCGGGATGAAATGGGTGCCCTTGCTTCATTGAACTCAGTCGCGGCAATCCCCTATGACTGCTGCCGGGACGGTGTATCCTGTACCTTTACAGTGACCCCGACGGCAATCGGTGCCGAGGATAATACGCAGGTCGATAATCTGGCCGGAATCCTAGATGGATATTTTCAACAGGGAGGCCACCATTTGAATGTCAACGTCCTCAATCGTGAACACCTGATTGATGCGATGCATAATCCGGAAAAATATCCGCATCTTACTATCCGGGTATCCGGTTATGCCGTACATTTTAACCGGCTCAGCCGGGAGCAAAAGGAAGAAGTCATCAGCCGCACATTTCACGGACGAGTATGAAAACTAACGATGCCAAGTACAATTATGCTGAAGCCACACGACGGCAGAATCACGGCAAGACTGAAGCGGTCAAGGGACGTATTCACTCCATTGAAACCTTAAGTGGAGTGGACGGCCCCGGCCTTCGGTGCGTTGTTTTTTTTCAAGGATGCCCGCTTCGTTGCCGCTATTGCCACAATCCGGATACCTGGCAATATGAAGCTGGCAAAAAGGTAACCGCTAAAGACGTGACGCGGAGGATCCACCGACTCCGGCCATATTTCGGTGAGAATGGCGGGGTGACATTGTCCGGCGGCGAACCCCTGCTACAACCATATTTTGCCGCCGACATTCTGAAGCGTTGCCAGCACGCGGGAATCCATACTGCGATCGATACCTCCGGCTGTTGTTCCCGCAATGCCTTGCAAAAAGTGCTGCCCTGGATGGACTTGGCATTGCTGGATGTTAAGCATACTGAGCCGGATGCCTTCCGTGAGTTAACCGGCGGTGAACTGTGCAAAACTCTTGAAACAATGAATGCTTTTTCTAAAGCAGGAATTCCTATATGGGTCCGTCAGGTAATTATACCAGGCTTTAACGATACGGAAGAAGACGCATTAAAGCTGGCTGATATGTGCGCTCAGTTCAAGACAGTCAGAAAGATCGAACTCCTAGCTTATCATGGTATGGGCGAAAATAAGTGGCAGGAAGTCGGCTGTGAAAATCTTCTGGCCGGAACCCCGTCCCCGCCGCAAGACTGGGTCAAGCATCTGCAGCAACTAGCCCGAATTTCGCAGAAATTCGGGCTAAAACAAAATTTTTAAGAAATTTTGCGTCATAAGTCCTTGCATTGCAACAAAAGCAGCTCTATTCAAGCCTCGTAGTGCCAATCAACGGCTTGCAATATATTTCCTCGGGTTATGTTGTTCTCATTATGTTTTTTCGCATTAAGACAACTCGCTCGGGAGAAGCGCTGCAGCTAGTCGAATCCTACCGTAACCGGGAGGGAAAGCCACGGCAGAGCATCGTAGTATCCCTGGGGTTTGATCATCGAAACCTGCCCAGCACAAAAATGTCAGTACCCATGAAAACTTCGTCGGCTTTGTAGTGCCACACGAAATCCGGTCGTTGCGGCGCAACGACTTATAGCCCAAGTTGCGAAACTTGGGCTAGCGTCAAGGTCGATAACCTGAATAAGGCGTGAATTTTGTGTCCCATTCGGCTTTTTAATGCGTGCAACCGCTTGACCTTGATAAAGAAGGCTATATTGTAAACCAAACTGCGTGGCTTGCCAGCCGGTCGGCTACGGTCTTTAATTAAACAGGAGGAGCATTAGTAATGGTACAGGGTAAAGTGAATTTTTTAGGTGTAGCGGCGGGACTTTTAGTATCAGCAGCGGTAATCGCTGCGACTGGTTGCGGGAAGAAAAAGGCTGACGTTGACGCTGGCATTGCGGTTATTCCGGATGCGGATCTTGTGGTTATGACAGATATGGCCGCTATGCGTGAGGCACCGATCTATAAAAGACTTGAAGCGTTCGGCGAGGAACAGGAGAAGTTGAATGCCTCCAATCCTCAGGCTGACAAGATGAAAAAACTGGGCGAAGAGCTGAAGAATATTACCGGCCTCAAGGATGAAGATTTCCAAATCTTTGTTCTTTCCGCGGCGCTTGAAGGACTTGATCCCGATGCGAAAGGTTATGCAGAGATTGCGGATAAACTGAACGGTGTGATGGCCGTGGGCATCGCCAAGCCGGTTACTCTTGACCAGCTGGAAGAAGCTGCGAAAAAGGCTACGGAAGAGAATGAAGAGGTAGAAGTAGAGACTTCGCGGCGGGATTATAAGGGTAATCAAATACTGGTGCTTACCAACAGCAAGGAAGATAAGAAAGCGCCGATTGCAGTAGCCACTGCTGCGGATGGCAAAGTCATTGTTATCGGTAGCATGCTGGGAGCTAAGGGGGCATTGGACCGGGCTGAAAGCGGGGACATTAATGCTGCGTCGCAAGCTTTGGGGTTGGGCAAAGACCAACAGCCGCAAATGGCCGTACGGTTTGACTTAACCGAAGCGATGCAGAAAGAGATGCAACAGCAGAAGCCGCAAACTCAACCCGGCAACCCTATGGCTGGCGCAGCGGCCGCTTTCAAAGGGTTGGAGCAAGTAAAGGCGTATGTCACTATGGGGAAAAATATGGATGTTCTGCTGGCCATGGCAGTCGGCTCTGAAGACGATGCCAAAGCGGCGAAGAACGTGTTGGACAATCAGGTCATAGGGATGATTCGCATGGGCATGAGCATGCTGGCAGGCGGCCAACCGATGCCGTTGCTGGAAAGCTTGAAAACAGCGACTGACCCGACTGGTACAGTTAAGTTTTCTTTCAGCTTCAGTCCGTCGGATATAGGCCTGATTCAGAAAGCAATGAAAAAGCAGCAAACCCCGCCCACGTCGGCCGAAGGGGATATGCCTGAGGGAATAATGCCGCAAAGTCAGTAATGTCCCATGCACGGGGTGTTCCAGTTCCGCCCGCTTGGAACACGGGGAGGAACTGGGAGCCCGTACAGTGCATCGGCCTTTGATGCGAGTCGAATGACGTTATCCTTAACCGGAGACGACTTTATTCAGAGCGTATTCGACTATTCCTTCGGCCCCTTTATTCATAAGTTCCGGGATAATATCGCGGACAGTGGTTTCATCAACCACAGTTGTCACTGAGTACCATTCGTTGTCTGCCAAAGGAGCTACAGTCGGTCCGTGGAGAGCGGGCAGCAGTTCCAATACTTCTTGCAGGTTGTCTTTGCTTACGTTGAGCATCAGTCCTACCTTCTGTTCAGCGGCCAGCACGGCCTTAAGCAACAGATACAGACGATCGATTTTCTGTTTCTTCCAGTTGTCTCTGTAAGCGTCCTTGTTAGCAATGAAGCGAGTCGTGCTGTGGCACAGTGTATCGACAATCCTCAGGTTGTTGGCCCGCAGTGAGGAACCGGTTTCGGTAATTTCGACAATGGCATCGGCCAGCCGCGGCGGTTTCACTTCTGTTGCACCCCAGCTGAACTCGACGTCTGCTGTAACCCCTTGCTTTTTCAGGTAACGGCTGGTCATGCCGACAGCTTCAGTCGCGATACGCTTGCCTGGCAAATCCTGTACTGACTGGATATCCGAATCCTGCGGAACAGCTAATACCCAGCGCAGGGGGTTACGCCCCACCTTACCGTAAACCAGCTCACCGACGTCTTCGACTGCCATGCCGGTTTCCTGAATCCAGTCATAACCTGTAAGGCCCGCGTCAAGTATGCCTTCTGCGACGTAGCGTGCCATTTCCTGGGCCCGGATCAGGACACATTCGATTTCTTCGTCGTCAATGGAGGGATAATAAGACCGGCTTGATATGCTTATCTTGTAGCCGGCTTTGCGGAACATTTCCGCCGTGGTTTCCTGGAGACTTCCCTTGGGGATTCCGAGTTGGAGGACAGGCATGCTTTTTTCTCCTATATTTATTGTATAGGGAATTGCGAAATG
The DNA here is from genome assembly GCA_046482565.1 of Lentisphaeria bacterium. Classification (GTDB taxonomy): domain Bacteria; phylum Verrucomicrobiota; class Lentisphaeria; order Oligosphaerales; family MVZH01; genus JAWOEV01. The sequence continues at coordinate 12,801 of JAWOEV010000260.1, forward strand.
CGCAATTCCCCCCTTTGTCTCGCACGTTGCCGTTCTCCCGCTTGAGCGGGGTCACTGCCACCCTTTGGGATGGCCTCTGCCTTCGGCGGTGTCTAGCCCAAGTTTCGCAACTTGGGCTAGTTACCATACACATCTTCTGGGTTGAACAGGCGTTCGCCGACTGTTTTTAAATTACCGCCTTCTAAGCGGCGGAAGAAGCATGACCTGTAACCTTTGTGGCAGGCGGCACCGCCGATTTGTTCGACCTTGAAGACAACTGTATCCAGGTCGCAGTCAACCAGTATTTCTTTGACTTGCTGCGTATTGCCTGAGGATTCGCCTTTGATCCACAGCTTCTGCCGCGACCGGGACCAGTAGGTAGCTTTCCCGGTTTCCAGGGTATGCTTCCAAGCCTCTTCGTTGATATAGGCCAGCATCAATACATCGCCGGTTTCTGCATCTTGGGCAATCGCCGGAATAAGTCCGTCTTCATTCTTTTTAAAATCGAGTTCTACCATTTTGTTTTCCTTAATTTGCGTTATGTGTGGACGGCGTTTCAAAGTCAAGCATCAGCGGCAAATGATCTGAAAGGCGGATGCGACTGAATACAGAGAAATCGCGAACCTTAATATCATTGGAGACCAGAATAAAATCCAGTTGCTTGCGGGGATTCCAGGCGGGGTACGTGGCAATCCCCCTAGGGTTGGCGTTTCGGAAGCCGGTTTTGCTTATAAGCTGGTCCAGCTCAGATATACCCTGCATAGTATTAAAATCACCGGCCAGAATCACCGGTTCATCGAATTGACTGACCACGTCGGCAAGAAGATCGAGCTGCTGCCGGCGGGTATGGCGATTAAGGGCAAGGTGTACGAGGAAAACTCGCACGCCGGCAATTTTCATTCCCATCACCAGTCTTTTAAACCCGAGGGGAAGATAAAAATTTTCACAGTTTTGCATAGATTGCTTAGAGAACAATGCATTTCCCTGATGGCGCAGTAAAGGCAGCCAGCGGGCCATGGAATGCCGGTGATACTTGGAAGAATACGTATAATTATGCTTGAGAGTCCGGGCAAACTGCGCTGCGTGGTTGACGCCCCCCGTTCGGAATGAACCACCGTCGAACTCAACCAATCCGACCATATCGGGATTGGTTCGTTTGATGAACCGCCCCAGGAATTTCATGTGGTGCCTGCAACTGCGCAAATATCTGTGGATAGTGAACGCCCCGTGGGTATGACTGCGGGGTGCCCCGGTCCCATAGGCTATATTGTAGAGCAGAAATCGCATTGCGGCAGGGTTATTTGGCGTACTCCACCGACCTAGTCTCCCGGATGACCGTGACTCTTACCTGACCCGGATAGCGCATTTCTTTCTCAATACGTTTCGCGATGTCACGGGCAACATAAGCAGCATTGCCTTCATCGATATTTTCCGGTTTAACTATTACCCGAAGTTCGCGACCGGCTTGAATTGCATAGCAGTTTTCCACTCCCTCCACCTCGTTACCGATGGTTTCGAGTTTCTCGATGCGCTTGAGAAAGAGTTCAGTGGTTTCGGAGCGGGCACCGGGCCGGCTCGCACTGAGCTTATCACAGATACAAACGAGATTCGCCAGCAACGAGTTTCTCTCGGTATCCTCATGATGGGCAGCGATGGCATTGATAATATTGTCTTTCTCGCCGTGGCGCTTAAGCAAATCGGCACCGATCAGGGCATGCGAGCCTTCGACTTCGTGATCGACCGCTTTGCCGATATCGTGGAGCAGTCCGGCCCGGCGGGCCTCCTGTTCATCCAACCCGATCTGGGCAGCAATAGCACCCATCATATAGGCGCATTCAATGGAGTGCTGGAGAACGTTCTGCGAGTAACTGTAGCGATATCGCAAACGGCCAAGGTAGTTAACCAGTTCGGGTTTGATGTTAAGCCCGAGTTCTTCCACGGCCTCCTGGCCAGCCTTTTCTATTTCTGAGTCTATCTCATCTTTTACCTTTTTAACGACTTCTTCAACCCGCGTGGGATGAATACGGCCATCTGCCACCAAGCGCTCTAGGGCTATGCTGGCAATCACCCGGCGTACAGGGTCGAAACAAGATACAACCACTGCTTCCGGCGTGTCGTCGATGAGAAGATTGGTCCCTGTAGCGGCTTCAATGGAGCGAATGTTGCGTCCTTCGCGACCGATAATCCGTCCTTTCATCTCATCATTGGGCAGAGGAATGGTGGTAGTGGTTCGATCATAAGCGCAATCACCGGCGTAGCGCTCCATTGTATTGACCATTATTTCCTGTGCTTCCCGCGTACAGCGTTGTTTTCCCTCTTCATGGAAGCGTTTGATCATCACCCCTTGTTCACCGCGCAGTTCTTCTTCCAGGCGCTCCATGAGTTGCTTCTGGGCGTCTTCGCGGCTCATGGCGGCAATATGCTCAAGCTCTTTGATTTCGCGGTTGACAAGTTCTTCGAGCTTATTTTCTTTCTGCTGGATCTTTTCCTGACTGTCCCGGACGGCATTTTCACGTTTGTCAATTTCGGCGATACGGCTTTCCAAGAGGTCAGCTTTACGCTCAATATTTGCCTCTTTCGTATCCAGGCGCTCCTCCAGTTTTTTGATTTTGTTGCGCTGTTCTCTAGTACTGCGCTCAAAATCATCGCGTGCCTTCAGGCGTTCCTCTTTGGCCTGAATTTTCGCTTCTTTAAGAATCGTATCAGCTTCACGGCGGGCATTTTTGGTAAGTGATTCGGCGGTGTTGGCGGAGTGTTTATCAATATACCACTTGGCCCCCAGGCCGGCCGCTAGACCAACTATAATTCCTAAGACAATAGCGATTGCAACAAACATAATTACAGTCCTTTAAATTCTGTCGCAAACATCGGGAGGAGAGTGTCGTGAGATGAATTGGAAGCCGGATTTAAGCGGGGTGGTCAGGCTTACAAAGCCCCCGGAGCGCAAAGTCACCGGTTTAGGCAGCGATTCGACAGTCGACTGTACGCTTATCGGTAACGACCAGATCCATGTTGACATCATGGCCTGAGGCAGGCACTTGTTCAATGATCTGCCAATCGTAGCCGATTCCTATTTTACAGCCTTTACTGTGTTTAAGCAACCGGTCATAATAACCGCCACCGCGACCGAGGCGATGGCCATATTTGTCGAAGGCCAGCCCTGGTATTAACCAAGTCAGTTTTCTACTGTTCTGCCTTGATCCAGGCAGCGCGGGCAGAGATTTCAAAGGCTCTCTTATACCGTAATGACCAGTCCTTGTCTGCGCTTGTAAATCCTTCACTTTCACCAATTCATAGCAACCTGTCCCGGGATTATACCGGGGCAGAAAAACACTTTCGCCCTCTTGTTTGCGGTTTATACAAATACAAGAAACGTCAATTTCTTCGTCGCTTGCCATGTAAACGGCAAGCATGGGTGCAGCCACCAAATCCGGCAATGCCCACAGTCGAGCGCACAAAGCTTTGCTTCGACGCACTACCTCATCGGTCGTAAGTTTTCGACGACGCATTTTTAGGCGCTGACGAATTCCATGTTTTGAAGATGGGTATGACACGTTGACCTTACCTGATTGTTGCCTTGCCTGTGCTGAAATCACACTTCACTTCAGCAACGGTTGGCAGCATAGTTTTCAATCTGCGTATTAACCAATAATACGGTTCTAACATAGACCTATATTTATAGAATTAAAACCCCGGTTTTATTAAAATCGCTAAAATACCCGGTCATCCCCCCGGGTTCCGTGCGACATTCATAGGGCGAGGAAAGACGGGTAGCGGTGCGGAGTCAGTTAATCCACCAGCCACAACGGGCATAAATCCAAAACGGACTTACATTAGGGTTCTTTTGTTAACGCAATTGAAACGGAAAAATATACTATGAATCTAGGCATTATCGGCTTGCCGCAGGTCGGCAAGAAAACAATCTTTAAGCTCTTGACTGGACAGGATGCTGAGAAAGCCATGTCGCGGCATGGTATCCGCTACGGGATTGCGCCGGTGAAAGATCCGCGAATTGATCGGCTTAATGCCATGTATAACCCGAAAAAAACGCGCTATGCGGAGTTTGAGATTGCTCTGCCTCCGGATGTGACTCCGAACGCTGCACACGCGGCCGAATGGATGACCCCGCTCCGTAATGTCGATGCCTTTCTACATGTTGTTCGTGCCTTTGAAGCCCCGGGGGTTTACCACATTGAAGGCAGTGTTGATCCTGGCAGAGATTTGGAATTGTTGCAGACTGAATTTTTGCTAGCGGACCTGCACCTAGTTGAAACCCGCCTGGAGAGGCTCGCGAAAGAGCTTCGCAAGAATGATACGGCCGGGCAACGGGAGAAAGCCGTTCTCGAAAAATGTCAAGGGTATCTCGAAGAAGAAATTCCGCTGCGTAACCTCGAACTCAATGAGGAAGAAAAGAAGCATTTACATAATCTCCAGCTCTTCACTCTCAAACCGACCGCGGTCGTTTTCAATGTAAGTGAGGACCAGGCCCCGGCGGTCGAAAAACTGCAAACTCTCTGGAAAAAGCTTGAGAACCAGGGCGATACAGTGGTTTCCCTAAGTGCGGATATAGAATCGGAACTGGCCGAGCTTGACGAGGAGGAAAAGGCGTCGTTCATGGAGGAACTGGGATTGCAGGAACCGGCCGCGCATCGCCTGTCGCGAGCCGCTTATGAGAGTCTCGGCCTGATCTCGTTTTTCACGGTTGGCGAGGACGAAGTTCGCGGCTGGTCCGTTCGCGAGGACGCTCCCGCCCCGGAAGCAGCCGGCAAAATTCACTCCGATATTGAGCGGGGATTTATCCGGGCGGAAACGACAAGCTACGAGGACCTGCTGGAAGCTGGCTCCGAGAAAAAGGCTAAAGAAGCTAATCTCACACGCGCTGAGGGCAAGGAATATATTGTCAAAGATGGTGACATTATGAATTTCCGATTCAGTGTTTAGCAGGTTTAGTCGGACAATGGCCTGTATCCATACAGTCATTCACCACTTACACTTGCAACCATACCGTCGGGATGTACATTATTTGTTTGCTTTTACGCTTTATGCAACTGTAATGTTTGCGCCGCAAGGCGAAATCATGATTTAATACGAGTCTGAACACGGAGATTTATTAGTGATGTACGCAATAATTTCATTACAAGGACAACAATTCCGCGTCGAGCCTGGGACTGTTTTGGACGTGGATCGCATGCAAGGTGAGCCCGGTGACACTGTAACCCTCGAAGAGGGTATTCTGGCCGGGAAGGATGATGGTGAACTCAAGGCTGGTACGCCTGAATTGAAAGGTGCCAATGTTCAAGTAGAAATTATGGAACATTTCCGCGGCGAGAAAATTACCGTTTTTAAAATGAAACGCCGCAAGCGTTACCGTCGCAAAAAGGGGCATCGGCAGAATCTTACAAAAATCAAGGTAACGGATATTAAACTTCCGTAACCTTCGTTTTAAATACCGTTTAAAAAAAAGGCTGACTGCCAAACGGCGGTCAGGGAGGATGAAAGATTGCTCAGCAGTGTGGACCAGGTCAGGGCCTTTGCTCCGGATGCGGTGTTCGCCCCCGGCGACTGGGTGCCCTATTTTTTCCCAGGTGCAAAGGTACAGGTGTTTCATGGCATTGCCCGCAATAAACGCGGGGCGGCAACGGAGGCAAAGAGTGACCATTATCGCATTCGTGGCTGGTTTGATCTCTACTGTACCCATGCCGAAACGGACACCCGGCAATTTGAGGAACTCGCTGACAAGCATGGTACATTCAAAGTGGCAAAAACCGGCTGGCCCAAGCTAGACCCCTTGCTGCGAAACAGGGAGCGTTACCGGGAGCGGCAGAAAAATGAGGTTCCCACGGTCTTCTTTGCCTCTACCTTCAGCCCCTCCATTACCGTTGCGCCGGAGCTTGCCGCAACCATTGAGCAGCTTTCGTCATCAGGTCAATGGCGCTTTCTTGTCACCCTGCATCCCAAAATGGCGCCGGAAGTTGTCAGCAGATTCCGAGAAATTGACAATCCATTTTTCGAATATATCCCGGCTGGGGACGATCTGCTCGAACCCATGGCACGTGCGGATGTAATGCTGTGCGATACCTCATCAATTATGTATGAG
>JAWOEV010000050.1:0-5593 GCA_046482565.1 Lentisphaeria bacterium
TCGGTGCTCAGCGTGCAGGAGAACCTGAGCCTTACTTATAATCTTGATGAGCGTTTGGTAGGATTTGTCAGCTTGATAATTGATTGCGATGAATTGGTTCGGATATTCAACAGAAGCATTGAGACCACAAGGGAAAATGGGAAAAACGGCCGAAGGGATTGAGGGAGTAATATTGAACCATTCAGAATTCAAAATTCAAAATTCAGAATTCAAAATTTTACAGAAAACCGTGAAGAACCAAACTTGGGCTAGACGCCATGCGAAAAGATCTCGAGCCCATGTTGAGACCACCGGTGCCCCACCCCGGAGGGTTCGTGCATCTTTCGGATGCGATTATATCCGACCGCGGCGATGCTGGCGCAATTTTCGCTTCAATCTTTGCTCACGCGAGAGCTTGGCTGTTTCCTGGTTGCCAAAATTATTTTCCCGAACTGATCTTGGGCGGGGAGACAGCGACGGCACAGATTCCGCAGCGACACAGTCGTCGAGTTCACTCCAGACGGAGCTGCCGGATTGGCCGTCAACTGTGCAACCCATTTTTTTCAGTAATTCGGCCGCAAGAATATAAAGCCCCCCGGCATCGGCACAGCAATAGCGTTCCAGACGGGCCCGCAAGCGCGGGTCCCCGGTTTGTTCATAACGCTGCCACAACCACACGGCTTCCGCCCCGTCAACGAAAGCCAGATCGGGCGGCCGCAGAATTCCCAGGCGTGTTTCGATCTTTTTCAACCCTCCCCGCAGGCCCTGGTGATAGCAGACCCAGCGCAGATCCAAGTGCGGACAGGGAATCCCGGGGATATTGAAGGCGCGCTCGACCTTGGGTACATCAAATGAGTTACCGTTGAAAGAAACGAGCAGCTCGACATCCTCCAGCAGGTCGAGGAATTCTTCCAGGTTTTCCCCGTTAAAAAATCGGCAGTAGCGGCCCCGGTGATAGCAGGCAATAACCGTAATTTCGCTGTCACAATCCACGCCGGTTGTTTCGATATCAAAAAAGGTCGCGCGCTCAAAATACTTGGCCAGAATACGCCAATGATCCCGCGTATCCAGGGAGTCAACAAAGAAACTCAGGTCACCGGCCTCGTAAGCACGCGAGCATTCATCAAGCGCGGCCAGCAGTTGATTCCAGGCTCGTTCGCCCATCGACAACAAGGTTCCGGACTGAAAAGCCAAGTGCCCCCAATCCCGGATTCCGGCTTCCTCTAAGCGGGAAAGTCGTTCAGGACCGATACCGGGTAAATGTCGAAAGGCGCTCTGTATCATAATATATTATTGCTAATGTAACCGTTCGCGACTTTTACGCAGGGTTTGCCCGGCTCGGCTTAAGCGGCGTTCTAGACGAAGGCGGTCTTCATCCGGCGGCTCCGGATCTACGGGCCGAGTTCTGGGATTCTGATACATTTCAATTTTGGGAACGGCTATTTGCCCCTCAAGCAAGGCGGTAAGCAAGCTGGAGCAGCATTTAACCGCCGCGTCAGATTCGATGAGAAGCTCTTCCACCTCTTCATTGTTAACCCCGGGGGGGAGTGGCGGTACGCAAGAAGGACAGCCAGCCCGGCATTCACAATCTTGAATCACCCCGCGACAGAGAGTCAGGCAGTCCGTAATTTTCTCATATATTTTTTCGGCATATCCCACGCCGCCTTCGTGAGCGTCATACAGATAAAGGGCACTCTTCCACTTGGCGTCCTGTTCTTCATGCAGCGAGACATCGGTCTCAATATCCTTGATATCGGCCATAGCCAGACTGGGCGCGGTTTGTCGTAATAAATAACTCAAGCCGAAAAGGGCCGCTCCCGTATAACGTTTATCCTCGGCCTCGACAGCCTGCTTCCAGGCTTTCGGAACCAGCATCGAAAACCCCGTCGTATCATATTCGAAGGGGGGTAAGGTTATGGGGCCGTAACCGATATTTTCGAAGGTCCGCTCGCGAATTTTTTTGTACAGCTTAGGCTGTTTATTGACGTGGATATAGCCGAAGCGCAACTGTCCTTCTGACAGCATCTTGTCCTCTTCCTTCTCCGTAAGCTCAATACGGTTTTCCCAAACCGCCTCCGTGTAATAATCCACATTGACTTCTTCGACCTTGCAGAGTTTCTTTTCAAGATCCAGTTCACGGGACATGTAGCGCCGGCCAAGGTGTTGATATATAGCGTCCTTATACAGCGTACCACGGGCCCCGATGGGATCGATCTCGCCGATTACCTCTGTGCCGCAATAGATGTCCACGTTATAATCGGTCATTCCCCGCAAATTCACGCCGCGCGCCGGATAATCTGACAGAGCATAACGGTAACAGTCTTTGTAAGGTGCCAGCGTCCGGTCCTCGGCCAGTATATTGACGGCCATTTCATAAGTATCCCCGGAAAACATTGTTTCCGCCGGCCTCAGCGGGTGTTCGTAGGCCGCGCATGGCAGGTGCTGTAAAATGACATAAGGGTTGTCGGCGTTCAGCCACGCCTGTTCAACGGGTGCGCGGGTTACAAACTCCGGATGGTTCGCCATGTATTGATCAACCGGTTTATCCTTGGATACAAACGCAATTACCGCTCGGCTCTCTTTCCGCCCTACCCGACCGGCTTGTTGCCAGAAACTGGCCATTGTTCCGGGATGCCCCGATAAAATACATAGGTCCAAGTCACCGATGTCTATGCCGAGTTCGAGAGCGTTGGTCGTGATAATTGTGTTAATCCGCCCGTCAAACAGATCGCGCTCAAGTTTACGGCGTTCATTCGGGAGCAACCCTCCCCGGTATGGTTGAATTTTCTGTTGTAAAGACGGACGCCCATCGGTCACGGCCCGAAACAGCCTTTCGACTTCCTGCCGGGCTCGGCAAAAGCATATAGTGCGTATATCATTCTCTGCGGCAAAGCGGATTAGCGGAACAGAGACCGACCCCGGCCCTTTGCGATACATCGCGGCTCCCGCACTCTGGACCAGCGGGGGATTTATAAAATACAGATCCCGCCGGGGCCGCGGGGCCGTGTCATGATCAATCACAGTGAAGGGACGCCCGAAAAGTGCCTGCACATGTTCGCCGGGATTACCCACGGTTGCGGATGAACAGATAAAGACAGGATGACTGCCGTGCATTTCACAAACCCGTAGCAGTCGTCTTATCACGTTCGCGACATGCGAACCGAAGGCACCGCGATAGGTATGAACCTCATCGACAATTATATAACGCAAGCGGGAGAGAAAGCTTTTCCATCGGCGATGATGATTCGGCAGTATACCGGCATGCAACATGTCCGGATTTGTAATCATAAAATCCGCCACACGCTGAATATTACGGCGCTCGTCCCGGGGTGTATCTCCGTCAAACGTTCCCAGCTTCTGTTTACCGGTGGCGGCCTTCATCAACTTGCCCAACGTCCCCTCCTGGTCGCGTGAAAGGGCTTTGGTGGGGTAAAGAAGCATCGTGCTGAAGGGGGAATCAGCCGCCATGTACTCATTAAGGACGGGTAATAAGAAAGCCAGTGTCTTACCGCTGGCGGTTGACGATACAAGCAAAGTGTCATTACCCTGCCGCACGGATTCAAAAGCCCGGGCCTGATGCCCATAGAGGCTGTCAATCCCCTGCTCCTGCAACACCTGTCGCAAGGGCGCATTCAGGGTCATAGGGAAGGTGGCCGTTTCCCCTTTCGAAGGCTCAAGTATACGGTGCTCCCGAATCTGCTTTTCGAAACGGTTTTCCAGGAATTGTGTTAGTTCAGCAAGATTATCCATCAGAAACTACTTGTGGGCTCCAGCTACGGCTTTCATTTACTTTAACATGCGACCGTTGTTTTGCCAGAAACAGGCGAACATAACTTAGCCCATCCCGATCCGTTGTTGTTCGGAAAAACCGTAACGGCAACCTAGGATTGAACCACCGAGGCACGGAGTCCCGGAGGAAGAAGATCACGGCGATGTGCGTATCGGCGCTAAATACTCAAGCGGGAGACCTATTTGCCTCGATCCAAGCTTATGGGGGGGGGCTTATTTAATTTTTATTAAAAATGGGGGCCAACTTTTGAAAAATCGATATATGGTATCATAATAGCTTGGCAGAAATGCTCATTTTAAGTCGACTATTTCGCAACCGGTATCTTCTGTAAACGTGATAAATCACTGTCGCGTTTCCAGACCAACCGGACCGTTTAAAACTCGGTACCGACATTTCGGCACCTAAACCGTGAGATACTGGCAATGCTTAAATCATTGACATTTATTCTTGTTCTGGCTGGGTTCTTATTTTTTTCTTCACAACACGCTTCCGCCGAAGTTGATGTCTCGAATTATTTTTCTTATACTTATAACAGCATTACCGGACCTGGGAAGGATCAGTCATCACTCACAGATGGCTTCCGGTATCTTAACTTAGTCAACCTGACCGGGAGAGGGGAATTAGGTGATTTCAGGTATTATTTTAATCTCGGATCTCAATTTACCGATGATGAGCGAAAAGATCCTCAAACCTTTCTATTGACCAATCTGACACTGCAAATCAGCAATGATATCCACACGCTGATTTTAGGCGATACATTCCAAGCCTTTTCACAGTATGCTCTCAGTACATCGTTGAAGGGGGGGTCATACCGGTTTTTCAGTGAAAACCTCAACCTTCCCGAAGTCACCTTCATTTATGGTTTTGCCAATCCCCGATGGGATAACTTCAACGGCTTTGGGGAAAGCCATATCGAGACCATTGAAAGAGAAGTTCTCGGGACAAAAGTCCAGTATTCACTTACGGACGATCTCAGGGCGGGCTTCAGCATAGTTCGGACAAACGACTCCGACCGGATAAATCCTGCCGATGAATTATATGATATCGATTCATATACCCTTGACTGGGAATACAACCCTATACCGGGGCTAACCATAGATGGGGAATCATCTTTTGCCGACACGACCCTTTCTCCAGACTCGACATCGTCTGATGTCGAAATGGATGGTTATGCAAACAGAATAACAGCAATCGGCGACGGCGGCCCCAGTCGCGTCACGCTCGAATATGAAAGAATTTCTCCCGAGTATAAAACGGTGGTGGGCAGTGCGACATCCGACCGGGAAAAGGTAAAAATGAAATGGCGCTATAAATACGACCGCCTGAATACTGTAACTTCGCAATTTTTATGGTACAGGAATAATCTTGACGGCATCAGGACGAGACCGGCCAGAAACACCCTTGATTGATACACGAAACTCACTCCTCCACACTTGGCGGCTGATATACCAGCTTCACACCGGCGCTGAAAAGCAATTCGGCGGCATCGCCCCGGGGGGCATTGTGCAACAGCATCCGCCCCGCCGTAAGGTCCCCCAGCGGTCCGGTCGCGGCGACCGTGCCGGGGCTGAGCACGTGCAGTGCGTCCAGACGCGAGATCAGCCGCGCGGTGTCGATCACATAGCCGGTCGAAGTGGTCATCCGCACATCGCCATGCAGCTGCGCGGTCAGCGCGCGCTGATCGAACTCGGCCTCACGGGCGGTGATATCGACCTGCGTGCCCGCGCCAAGCCGGAACTGCGCCACGATCCGGTCGGCGGTCAGCCGTTCGGGGGTGGCGGGATCGGGCCGCACGATATCCGCATCGAACCGGATCTCGTCGCC
>JAWOEV010000069.1:0-2601 GCA_046482565.1 Lentisphaeria bacterium
TGAGTTATTGTCAAAGACTTTTCCAAATGCGACTTCATCCTCATAGTGAGATTGCCGATTTACTTGGGCGACAATCTTAATATTTCCTATTGAAGTTTCAAGCAATATATCATAATTGCCAAATACCAATTTGGTTTGGTCAAACGAAAAAGAAAAAGTGCCTTCTTGAATTTCTGTTTGTTTTACTCTAATATCTCCTGGTGCTGTAAACACTGCAAAGGGTAAAACGCCACCTGATAACTTATAGATAACAGTTCCTTCTGTTGGATTTTCAGCCTCAACGCGCATAGCATACATTTTAAGAACAGAAATTGTAAGTGTTAAGGTATTCCCGCACTCGGCTTTGAGTTTGTAGGTTCCCGGTTTGGTGGCGGTGTATGTGAAATCGGCACCGGGGGAGTCGGGGAGAGGGGCGCTGCCTTCGGGGTGTTCGATAAGTGTCCAGACGGGTTTGCCGTCCGGCCAGGTCCCGGGGTTTGGGACGGCGCTGAGGTTGACGCTGGTGGTTGAGTTGCCTCGGTCGTCTTCGGTGTAGGGGACGTAGAGGGTTTGGGTGTCGCCGTCGTAAACAGTCGTGGCGTCATTGTCGGTGTCTGAGGCGTCGGTGGCGGTGAGGCTCTGGACGCGGACGAGTTTAATGGCCTCGGTTGCCATAACCTCACCGCCATTGTCAGCGAAGGCAAACGTAGCCGTGATTCCGTATTGTCCCGGTTCAACCGGCTTCAGGTCACTGGGGAAGTCATCGGGTACAGTAAATGAAGAACTCGTAGTTGCACCATTGCCGTTAACCCACCATTGAACGGGTTGCGATATGGGGTCGCCGGATCGTTCCTTCAATTCCCCTTGTAAAGTCTTTGAGTCACTGATGCATATCGGTTGCACGGGCGACGGTTTTATTTTCAGACTTAGGCTTCCTTCTCCACCGACGTCCAATGTAAATGAAGGGACACCAGCGCCTTCACCTCCCCCTCCTTGCTCCTTTGGCTCCAAATCGCCGCTCCAGTGCGCTGTGTATCCGCAGATCGGGTCGGTCGGGTCGTAAGCAAGTTGAGCAGAATAAGGCCCGATAGATCCCCACCCGTTTGGATCTTTGCATGTCGGATCTTCCTTATAGGTGTATTTGCCGGAATCGTTTAAAAGTACGGCTACTTCACCAGAACGGGATGCATCGGGTATATTTACACTGTCCCCGAAACCGCCGGGATCTGCAAAGTAGAAGTAAGCTACCGTGTTATCGGATGAATCTGTATTAACAGTCAACACTCCAAAAACAGGCATGATTGTAAATGTATACAGGAACCCGGCCATGCATAGAATTACCGTAAAATTCATCCTCAACGATTTTATCCGTTTTTCTTCATGTGTCAACTTCGATTCCAACAAAATCATAAATTTTACTCTCCGCTTTTAGCTTCCTGCAACTTTTTCTCCAGAATTTGACGCTGCGTTTTCGTAAGCTCATCTTTTTTTGCTTCGAACAACCTCTTTATTGCTGCTCCCTCCATTGTGATTTTTTCTTCAATGTTTTGTAATGCGTCTTTCGCGCGCTTTGCCCAATAGGTCTCTGGGTATTGTTCCGCAACCTTACGCATGGTCGCACGGGCTTTCGGGAAACGTCCCTGGTTCCAGAGAATAGTTCCTGCCTGGTAGAGGCTCAGGGTGGCGGTTCTGGTTTGCGGATTCACATCGTGCGCTCTGCGGAAATGCTGGACTGCGCCTTCCGTTGTTTCGGCATTCAGTGCCAGCCGGTAATAGGCCTGCTGAGTCGAGGGGGCATCAGGATCGAGTTCTAGAACACGTTTCAAAAGTTTGCGGGCTTTTTCCTTGTTGCCTCGCACAACGTGACGCTGAGCCAGACACCGCAGTACCACGGCTTTCTGGTCGGGCAGTAACTTCCCTTTATCCAGAAGTCTCCTGTACAGCGTTTCCGCCCGATTCCATCTGAGCCATAGTGCATAGAAGTCGGCGAGCATGAGTTTAAGCCGTTCCTTGTCGCTACGATTGAAGGCGTCCATTTCACGACGGGTGGCAATGAAGCGCTTGCCGCGGCAGGCATTCATCAGACGACGGTGCATCGAGCCGAGCTGCGATTTGTGCTGATCCTGCCGCTGTTCGCTGAGTTTGAAGGCGTTTGTCCAATGGCTGCGGGCAGTTTTGTAGTTTTCGTCCATAAACTCGAATAAACCGAGATAGTAAAGCGCGCGCCACCGCAGGCGGGGCAGGTACCAACCGGCGGTGCGGCGGTTGATGATCATGCCCGGTTCGATATCAGGGGATACAAGCCGATGATTCTTCATCACCAGTGGTTTCGGCGGCGGAGCTGAGGTGCCACGGGCTTGCTCGGGGACAACGTACAGCTTCACGTCGCGTTCACGGCGACGGGCTTTGGCTGTCCAGGTCACCGTTTTCCGGAAGAATTTGCGCGCGCGACGGGTATCCCAGTCGCGGAGAAGGCTGATTTCAGCGAGCTTGTGCAGGGCCTCGCCGCGATGGACGCCGCGTTCAAAGCCGCTTATGATCTGGATTGCGGCGGCGTTATGATCAACGACTCCACAGATTACCGCCTTGATTCCATGCCCTTCGGAGGGGTGAAGCATTCCG
>JAWOEV010000226.1:0-16359 GCA_046482565.1 Lentisphaeria bacterium
ACGCTGACGTGGCTTTCCCTCCACGAAAAGGGGGGATTACGCGTCCACTATCCTTGCGGCAGTGGTGCGAAAGTTGGGGGGGGGATCGCTTTGGTCGCCCTTTAAGCAAACGTTCGCTCCACCGAGGCACCGCCAAAGGCAGCCCCGAAGGGAACCCCGGCCGTGGATCAAGTTCGAAAACCCCAGCGAACCCCTTTTGGCATGGCGTCGGGCTCGCCTCTATATCAACTCATTTAATAGCTCAGTATCTGCTCGGCCAAATCTTTGTTGACTGAGGTTTTTTCCTGCGCCTGCAAGGTTTCAACCAAATCCTGCATAGCGGCGTTTTGCTTACGCCATTGCAACTGGGTTTTAACCTCTTTGACTTTTTTCATCAGCTCCTCCCCGACCGGTTTCTCGCGGTTTTGCACAAAGACGAGTAAAGCACCGGTTTCTATTTTTACCGGCTTGCTGAGGCTGTTTGCCGGCAGCTCAGAGGCGGCGCTCAAAATATTACTGCCGTCCTCAGCTTGCGGTGGTTCCCGACGCGTAAACTCATCAAGTTCTTCAAAATCCCAATTGTCAGCAAGATCCTCTAAAACAACCTGATCTTTCGCCAAGGTATCGCTCAGTGTAACATAGGCCGCTTCCGCTTTTTGACGGGCCATTTGGACCGCTTCTTCCTGGATTACATCCTGTTTTACGCGTTCGGCAATAGCCGGGTCACTGTCAAACGTCGGCAGACGACCGGGTCGACTTCCCTTCCAACAGACCACGAGGTATGAATTGTCTGTTTTTATCGCGGTCGAAATCGCCTTGTCGGGCGAAACTTCAAACGCCTCGCTTGCGATTTCCGGGTCATAGTTGAAAGCCGGAACGCGGGCGTTCTGATTGAACCAAGGGCTGAGGCGAGTATCTATCCCGGCTTTTTCAGCCAGTTTTATGAAAAGCGATGCGGCCTCCTCAGGTGATTCCAAATTATCGGTTTCTATATAGGCATTGTATGAAAACTCATCGGCGGCCTCAGCCGCCAGAGCGTTGGTTCTCTGCCGCACCAATTGCTCACGAATATCATTTCCCACTTCCGAGAGCGGCTTATACGAAGGTTCCGACTCGGCGATCTCGCCGTTTTCCGGTTCATCTGCCTCTTCCGCCTCGATTTTATAGTTTTTCTTGTTGTTCGCATAATATTCCTTGATATCGTCCTCAGTCACCGCCTCTACCTCACCACGGAATTCCGAGAACGAAAACTGGGCAAGCACTACTTGTTTCTCCGGGGGGATGAAATATGGCGCATAATATTCCTGAATCATCCGGGGGGCCACACGTGGGCCGACTTCGTTCAAAGGGCCTTTGGGCAGACTGCCGAGTGAGTTATTTCTAATGCCTTGCAGCAACTGCTCAGGGGTTTTTCCGGCCAAAGAATAAGCCCTGAAAGGTTCGACTTTGTCTTGGTAATATTCACGCAAACGGCTGGTAAGAAGTTTTTCTTCCAGCTTCCGCCGCAATATTTCGGTTAACTCGCTGGCGGGTTTACCGGGGATTGTTTCAAGCCAAACCGCCATATATATCCGCTTCTCCGTCCGGACAAGCGGGGCTATCGGGTTCTCGGCGCTCAAGGCATAGGCTTTTTCCTGCAGTTCCTGATTGCGACCTACATTGGGGATCGGGGTCCACTTCGTAAATGGTCCACTGTCGACCGTTTTGATGCCGAGCTCGTCAGCCAGCTTCTTGATTGTGTCTGCGGCCCCTTTCTGGTCGCCCTGCTCTTCAAACGCTTTGATAATTTGCCCAATGAGGTCGCGCGCTTTTCTCAGGGCAACGGAACGTTGCTTCTCGGCCCGCAATTTCCGGCGGATCTTTTCACGAACAGCCTGCAGTTCAGCCTTTGACGCGTCAGGGTCCACGCCGTCCATCATTGCCTCGATTTCTTCATCTGTAATTTGGATTTCACCATTTTCGTCCGCAAACGGAATGACTGCTACGCGGACGCGTTTTTTATCGGGAAGCGTTATATCCTGTTTATTTTCTTCAAAATAGTCACGGATGTCTTTTGCGGAAGGCTTCAGCACCACCTCATCGGTGTATTCATCGGCATTAAAGCGTGCCACCGCCACATCAAATAACTCGTACATGCGACCGGCCTCCTGTTCGGCCTCAAGGTCCGAGACAAAAACACCCGAATTAACCTGCTCCCGCAATCGTCCGATTATAATCTTATCCCGCATAGCCAGAATCAGGTCATCTTCCGTAGCCCCGAGCTTTCGGCGGGCCTGGGCCACAATAGCGTCATACATATTTCCCTGGAACTTGCCGTCTTTGGAAAACATGTCGGAGAGACGGTCCATAACTTCATCGTCACTGACCGCTACAAGATTCCGCCGGCGAGCTTCCTGCAACATCAACAGACGCGAAACGGCCTGAGAAATAATTTGATCTTGAAAATATTCGGCCTGATGCGGCCAGCGATTTGATTGCCGCATATACCTCATATACTGCAGATCCAGGGCCAGCACCTGCTGTATGAATTCATCAATTCCCACCTTTTCGCCGTTAATCATTCCAAGATCTGTCTTACCCCGCCCGCCGTCGCGGAACAGTTGGCTCCCCGGCCCCCACATGAACAGAAAGGGGATTATCATTATCAGGGCAATACCGATAATGGCAATTTTTCCATGGCGATCGATAAACCGGTTAAACTGGGAGATAAACATTTATTGAGTTCCTTCTATTTTATTAGTACTGCTTCTTCTATAGTTTTATGTTTGATTACGGCACAATTTAAGCACTATGTGCTCGACCTTTTTACCTGCGGCTTTCCACTGCTTCTCGAATTCCGTTTCGATGTCAACGACGTCCTCAATGGCATCGGCGTGCATCCACTTGAACTGCGGCGCTTCTGCGAGGCTGCACCGTATCAGTTTTAAATAAGCTTCATCGTCAGTGGAAATATGGATTATTCCACCGTCTTTCATGATTCGGGGAATCCGAAACAGGGAGTCCGAATTAAGCAGACGCCGATCCCGGTGCCGAGCCTTGGGCCACGGATCAGGACACAATATATGTAAACGTGTAACACATTTATCGGGTAACTGATATTCAACTAGCTCTCTGTTGTTCGCCCGCAAAAGTCTGACATTGTTAAGACCGGCCTGTTCTATCAAGCTAGCCACTTTCCGTAATCGACCGACCATCACATCCGAGCCAATAACCAGACGCTCCGGATGCCGCCGAGCCAACTCAAGGAGGAAGCCGCCTTTACCACACCCCATATCAATGTCAATCGGCTGATTATCGAGTATATCAATGCGGCAGAAGCGGTTGGTTAAATATTCTATCGCAACCGGCTGTTTGTCATTATCTACTCGACTCATGGACAAACTCTTTTATGCGCTCCATGGCAATTTCTATTTCCTGAAGGCCGGTTGCATACGAACAGCGTATATGCCCTTCGCCGCATACACCAAATGCCGTCCCCGGCACCACCGCCACATTCTTTTTTTCTAAAAGCTCAGTCGCAAACTCATTGGCCGTAAGGCCTGTTTTCCGAATACTGGGAAATGCGTAAAACGCACCGTCCGGCATATTACATTCCAATCCCATACCATTCAATCTTTTGACGATCACGTTGCGACGCTGTTCATACTCAATACGCATCTTTTCGACCACGCGGTTCGCCCGTTTCAACGCCTCAAGCGCCGCTTCCTGGGCGACAATCGAAGCACACAGCATAGAATACTGGTGGATTTTCATCATGGCCTCAATGAGTTCGCCAGGTCCACATGCATAAGCGATCCTAAATCCGGTCATGGCAAACGCTTTACTGAATCCGTGCAGGAAAATTGTCCGCTCCTTCATGTCAGGACAGGTCGCAATACTTTGGCTGCGTTCACGGTAAGTCAGTTCGGAGTAGATTTCATCGGTTATAACAATCAAATCGTACTCTACCGCCACCCGGGCAATCTCTTTTTTCTGTTCGTAACTGATATCAGCCCCGGTCGGATTGTTTGGATAATTCAGAATCAGGGCCTTGGTGTTATCGGTCACGGCCGCTTCGACGGCTGCGGCATTAAGCGCAAATCCGTCCTCCTGCTTGGTTGTTACCGGCACCGGGATTGCGTGAGCCATACGCACAATCGGAGCGTATGACACGTACGAAGGCTCATGATAAATTACTTCATCGCCGGGGTTGAGTATAGCCCGCAACGCCAGATCCATGCCCTCGCTGACTCCAACCGTAATCAAGCACTCCGACGCAGGATTATAGCTCTTACCAAATTTATCCCGGACATAATTGCAACAAGCCTTTCTCAGGGGCATCAAACCCAAATTAGACGTGTAGGTAGTATGCCCTTTTTCCAAAGCATAGATTGTTGCTTCACGTATATCCCAAGGGGTAACAAAGTCGGGTTCGCCGATTCCCAGCGAAATAACATCATCCATACTGTTTACTAACTCAAAGAAGTCCCGGATTCCACTCTTGGGGAGCTCGGCAATATGGGACGCTATGCGGCTATGGTGAAATTTTGAGTCGCTCATATGCCTTATCCTTTTCCAGCACAAATCCGGCGTCTTTATATTTCTTCAGCATAAAATGTGTTGCGGTGGCTTGGACGCCGTTCAGCGGTGCCAGTTTACTGGCCACAAAGGCGGCCACCTCCTGAAGCGTCGGACCAACCACTTCCAAGCGTAAATCATAACGGCCGGAGACTAGAAATACACTTACAACTTCATCAAATTTACTGATTGTTTTTGCCACCCGGTCGAAACCGCCGTCACGCTCGGGTTGCACCTCAACTTCAATGATAGCGCGCACACTTGTATCACCCTTAAATTCTGCATCAACCAAAGCGTGATACCCAAGAATTTCCCCCTCGGTTTCCAGCGAGCGGATTATTTCCCGAACCTGTTGCGGTTTCAACTGGAGGCGATCCGCAATTTCTTCATCCGGCATCCGGGCGTTCCCCTGAAGCAACGACATTATCTTCTGTTGAATTTCTTTACTTGCCATTATTTATCAATCCTGCGGAATTAAGAGTTTCTGACCTTCGCGGATTAAATCAGTCTTAAGGTTGTTAATTTTCTTAATATCCTGAATGCTGACCCCGAAGGCTCGGGCTATCGCGCTCAGAGTGTCACCTTGTTTAACTGTATATGTGCCTCGCGCTCGAAGGTTGGAGCTTGGATTACTGCTGCCGCCATTGTCCTTTATCATGGTCGAAACTTCATTGGTTACCGAGCGCAAAATTTCTTTGTCCGCCGCTTTATGAACCTTTTGTTCGGAGGCCAGCTGGCTTTGCAACCGGTCAAGGCGTTGCTTAAGGCTCTCCACAGATTCCAACCCCCGGCTTTCGCCGGTTGCAGTTTGTTGCTTTAAGGCCCGCAAGTCAGCCAGCAACGAGGCAAGGCGACCATTCATCTCTTCGATGCGCCCGGCCTGCCTGGTCTGCGCCTCCGCAATCTGACGGACGGTAGCCTGTAAACGGGCCAACTTTTTTTCCAACTGATTATTTTGTGAGCTGGAGGCAACCGTAGCCTGGCCGGAAGAAGCACCCGATGATGTCATCCCATAGCCATAGTCATAAGCAGTGCAGCCACTGCCGGCGATACCCCCGACCCCCAGCAAGAGCAAACCAACATTTAACAGTTTTCTCAGCATAACTCACCTCCACTCAAAAACCCTGATAATTTCGGCTTAGTCTCCGGCAACCAACTTGAACACTGCTTCGCTTATGCCATTTTAATATTTCATATTTATAGCAACTATAAAAAAAATAGCATACACCGAATTCACAAAAACGAAAGAAGATGGCACAAAATATTCAGCCTAAATCGGTTCCCGACGAGGTACTGGCCGCCGTTTGCAAAGCACTCAAGCAATGGGCCAACGGTATTTCCCTGCAAAATTTACAGTCCCCCGTCTCGGGTGATCGTCGGATAATCAACCACACTTTGCTGGTTTATTTCAGGCGTCGGGGGACGATTGACTGGACTATCGATCAAATGAGCCGGCGCGGCAAAGTCAATCGGAAGCTGCGCGACATTCTTCGGATCGGGATTACGCAAATTTTATACATGGACGGCATACCGCCGGCCGCCGTTACGGATACATGTGTCAGACATGCACGCCGCACCCGCGGTAAAAAACCGGCCGGCTTTGTGAATGCACTTTTAAGGAATCTGATCCGAACCGGTCGCGACAATTGGTTTGCCGAAATTCGGCAGAACGCCCCCCGGCATGTCCGTTTGAATCTGTCAAAAGAACTTTACGACCAATGGCGTCAACGCATGAATAAAGAAGATTTAGAGCGCCTGGCAGATTTGCTGAATTCTCCCGCCCCGTTGACAGTACGACGCCGGTCACTGGCGCAAAGCATAACCCCAACAGAAGCACCGGATTACCTTACCCCCGTTGACGCACCGGAATGGCTGCCAGCGGCCGATTTATTTGAATGCCGCGATCCGCAAGCCTTTTTCAAGTCTGACGCGTTTATAAATCAGCAATATTATGTCCAGGATCCCGCCACCTTACTAGCCCCGGCGCTCCTTGATCCATACCCCGAGGAACTGGTTGCAGACCTGTGCGCCGCCCCCGGCGGCAAGACTTTGCTAATGGCTGAGTTAGCCGATAACAAAGCCACCATAATCGCCGGCGACCGTTCATCGAAACGGTTACAGAGACTTCTGGACAACATGCCCTCCGAAGGCAGGATCGTCCCCGTGGCCGGTGATGCTGCCATCCCATACCTGAAAGCACAATCACTGGATGCAATCCTGCTTGATGTTCCATGCAGCAACACCGGCGTCATTCGGCGACGGCCGGATGTCAAATGGCGCTTCACACGCCAAAACCTACAGGATATTGTCAAATTACAGAAAAACATACTTGCGGCTACGGCAACCGCAGTGCGCCCCGGGGGGCGCCTGGTTTACAGCACGTGCAGCATTGAACCGGAAGAAAATTCTGAACAGGTCCAAAATTTCTGTAACCGACATGAAAATTTTAGGGTGAGCAGTGAGCGACTGCTATTGCCTTCGGAAGACCACGACGGAGCCTATGCGGCGGTTTTGCAAAAGATTAGGTAGACGCCATGCGAAAAGGTATCGCACCCATGCCCGTGCTTATTTCGGATGAGATTTTGACTTTCCGGTGGGTATCGCTAGCCGTAAGCTAACGGTTCCCGCCGGAAAGTCGACATATCGCCGAAAGAAGCACGGGCCCTTCGGGTTGAGGCGGCGGCACCCCTTCTCGGGTTTTCGAGTTGTAACGCATTACCGCTTAGGGTAGTGCATGACAACACAAAAATCCCGAGAAGAGCCACCGGCGCTCCTCAATCCGCCTCAGGCGGGGCGCGAGACCTTTTCGCGGACGGTCTAACTAGCCCAAGTTTCGCAACTTGGGCTAAGTCCGGAAGGCTTTACTCCGATTGTATTCCCGCAGGATCTGACGGCGTCCCCCGTCTAAATCAGGATCGCGCAGGGGCCGCCGATCCCCCGGCTCAGTCAGTGCTTTTTGGTCTCCCGGTGGCAAATGATACATAATCCTTTCCGGCCGCAAGGCTGCCATTGTCCCCCCCCGTTTCAGTTGGTCTTGCCCAGTCACACCAACGGTAAAGCCCGCCGTACACAGCGCCGCCCGGAATAGATTAGAGGGACTGGGAGAAATCAGTACGCCGCTCGCATCCAGAAGTTCAGCCAGTAATTGACAAAACTCCACTGTATGCAAAATCGGATTTTTCTCGGTTTCAGCCCCCTCCAACAGCACCGCTGAATATTTCTGCTCGCCCTCCAAATCGCGAAGCAGAACCCGCGGATCACCAAGCGCCAAACGCATTCCGCCCGAGGCTGTTTTTATACGGCCTTCTTTAAGAAGCCGGCGGACATGCTTCACCCATTCCCGGTAAACGGGGGGCGAGGCTAATTCTGAAGCATAAGGGGTTAGACAGTTAATCTCCGAATCCTTACCCTGGCGGTCATACAATGCCATCCCCCCCCAATTCAGCCCCAGTCCAACATCAAGCACCCTGATCTTTTCACGACTTTCACAGAAAGCTTCCATTACCGCATCCGCCAAGGCTTCGGCAGTGGCGATTGCGGGCTCAGCCTCAGCCGACACGTTCGTATCCTCTATAAAAAATTCCCCTTGATCGCACTTTATTTTGCCCGGGTCAGGTTCAGGTACGCCAGCCTCAGGCCGAGCTTCGGACACACCGGCAAAATCGCCCTGTCGCCAGTCGCGCGCAGTCATCTGCTTGCGAACATAATCGATAAATTCAGGCTTGGACATCCACCACCGCGGGGCGAGAAGCACATTCGCCGGGGTGTCACTGACCAACCGCATGACCGGCCAGTCGGCTGGTATATGCCGGAGAAAAGCCATGAGTTTTTCAGCGTACTTATGTTCATCCCAAACTTGGATAGGCGGGATATTGTTTCCCACGGAATTATTGGCGGTCTTCGAGTTTTTCTGCTGCGCCTTCCACCAATCGGCCAGGACCGTATTCTGCACTACATGCAGATTATGAATCTTAACCCCGGAAAACGGCAGTTCCCGCAACCATTGCGCTGTTTCTCGAAAATGCCGCAGACCTTCACCCGGCAACCCCAAAATCACATGAGCTGCGACATTTATGCCATGCTCTGCCAGAGCCGAAACGGCACGCTCGCTACAGGCCACGTCATGCCCCCGATTGATAAGCTGCAAAGTGGAATCATGGGCCGTCTGCACACCCAACTCCACCCAGACGTCCCCCTCCGCTTTAAGATTTTCCAGGAAATCGAGTAGCGGCGGTGCCAAGCAATCAGGCCGAGTGCCGAAGATGAAACCGCGAAATTCACCCTTGGACTGGATACGGTGAATAATTTCCCGCAACTGCTTTACCGGTGCGTTCGTGGCAGTAAAAGCCTGGAAATAAGCTAGAAACTCCTGTGCCCCATACCTTTGGCGAGCAAATTCAACTCCCCGCTCGACCTGCACTTCGAGTGACTGCGCATTCCCCAGCTGCGTCGCCCGCGAACCATGCTCGCCGCAAAAAACACAACCGCCTTCCAGGGTTACAGCATCCCGATGCGGACACCCGAACCCCAAGTCAATTGGCACTCGGTACACCTCGGCATTGTAACGCTCACGAAGGAACTGCCTGTACGAATAATAAGGATGCATAAAGCCAAGCTGTTATAATCCAGCTCACCAAACCCGGCAAACAGTTAATGGTGCGAAAAAATGCGCTCAGGGGCATGAACAAGCGCGACACCGAGTTCGTTGGCGCGCTGGACCACCTGAGCATCGCGAAGGGAGCCAGCTGGGGAAATAATCGCTTTGACCCCGGCGGCCGCGGCCGTTTCCACGGCATCCGGGAACGGGAAGAAACCGTCACTGGACATGACCGCGCCTTCCATGGATTCTGCGCCTTCATACTTGTTTTCGTATTTCCAGATGGCCTGTTCGACGGCACCAACCCGGTCCTGCTCACCGGTACCGACCGCCAACGCTCCGCCGTTTTTAACGATTATTACGCCGTTCGAACGGACACTGATATTGATATACCAGGCGGTCAGCAGATCCGCCAGTTGCTGCGGTGTGGCCTCAACTTCGCTTTTGTGTTCACCGAACTTCTTACTGACGCCCGCCGCCGGCTTCAGATCGGCAACCCCGCGCAGATTAGTCAACAGCGGATCAGCCACAATCAAGGAACCGTCAGACAACACTTTAACTGTCCGGTAGCCGTCCACCGCATCGCCGACAAACCGGGGTAGTTTTTTCAGGTCACCGCACTGCAGAATGCGGATGTGCTTGTTGCGCTTATAGGCTTCCGAATCATTGAATATTTTCAGTGCTTTTTCATCAAAGGCGGGGGCCACAACGCATTCCACAAAATTGGTCATAATGGCGTCCGCCATGGCACTGTCAACCTTTTTATTAGTTGCTACTACACAACCGAAAGCGGCGCGGGGGTCACAGCCATTGGCTTTTTTATAAACATCCGCCAATTCGTCACCCGGCACGGCGACGGCGGCACCACTGGGATTGACGTGCTTCATGCAAACACAACAGGGATCGTCAAAAAACTTACAAATATTCAGGGCGTATGAAACATCCTCAAGGTTGGTCTGGGACAGGCCGCTCTTGCCGGATTTAAGCACTTTCATATCGCCGATAACACTGCCCTGCCCCGTGGGCTTATAATAAGCCGCCGTCTGCCCGGGGTTCGTCCCGTACCGCAAATCCTCAACTTTTTCGTAGCCGGCTCCCAGAATCTCCAAACCTTCGGGATAATCACCCACATTTTGCGTTAGGTAACTTTTGCGGGAAATAGTCTTGTCTGCCATGGCGTGTCCCTTTGTTTTTTTTGTTTGTTTTTTGCTTACGGGTTTGTAGGTTTATATGAGACTAGGGTTTAAGCTGAATTATGCATGGGTTTTTGATATAATTACGAAAACTGTATATCGCACAGATGCCGGTACAAGCCTTCGTGGTCGTACAGTTCCTGGTGTGTGCCGTGCTCAACGATGGTGCCTTGATCCAACAGATAAATTTGATCCGCATGCTTGATCGTACTCAACCGGTGTGCTATCGCAAAGACGGTGCGATTCTCCATGAGCCTGAAAAGAGCTTCCTGAACCAGACGTTCCGTGACAGTATCCAGAGCGCTGGTTGCCTCGTCCAGTATAAGAATAGGCGGATTGCGCAGTATGGCCCGGGCAATCGCCACGCGCTGCCGTTGGCCGCCGCTCAAGACAAAACCTTTTTCTCCTACCACCCGCTCATAACCGTCCGGGTTGGCGACAATGAATTCATGGGCATTGGCTTTTCTGGCGGCCTCTATAACATCTTCGCGCGTTGCCTCAGGCGTACCGTAGGCGATATTTTCAGCTATTGTGGTGTTGAACAAAACGGTTTCCTGGGTTACCACGCCGACAAGCCTGCGAATAGAAGAAATACCGGCGTCTCGCAGATCAATGTCGTCGAGTGTGACGCGCCCTTTAGTCGGATCATAAAAGCGAGCCAAAAGATTGGCCACGGTAGTTTTACCGGACCCCGTCTCGCCGACAAAGGCAGCGACATGTCCGCAAGGCAGTTCAAAGCTTATATCCGAAAGGATTTCTTCTCCGTCTTCGTCATAACTGAAGCTGACGTTTTCAAACTTGATTTGATCTTTGAACTCTTTAAGCTCAACCGGCTTCGATGCTTCCGGTAGCGCCGTATCCGCATCCAATATCTCGAACAGACGTTCCGCCGCCGCTGAACTACGCTGAATCCCCGTATTTATTTTGATCACCTGTTTCAAGGGACGGTAAGCGTAATAGACGGCGATTGCCATCGGCATTATATCAGCCAAACTGACCCCCCTGACTTTGCAAAATACCAAGGCGAAACAGACACACGCAATCCCCACTGCCTCCATCAGCGGCTGGATGAAAAGCTCAGCCCGAACAGCCCCGATAATTGCGGAGAAGTAGCCGCTATTCATTGCCTCGAAGCGTTCAAGCTCCGAGCGTTCCGTATGAAATGCTTTCACCACCCGGATGCCGGTAAAATTCTCCTGCATACGCGACACCAAATGGGATATCCCTTGCAGAGCCTGGCGAGTATAACTCTTGATGCGACGCCCGAGGACTACCAGCGGCAGCATAATCAGCGGTACCACCAGGACTAAAACCCCCATGACCCCCAAAAGATCATCCCCAAAACTTTTATAGATGATAAAACTCAACGCCGCCAGGATCTCAATCGGTGCCCTAGTTAAATCGGCCACGGTCTTTGATACTGCACTTTCAACCGTATTTGTATCATGAACACACCTGCTTATGAGATTGCCGACATCACATTTGCCGAAGAACTTTAATGACTGGTTCTGTAGATGTTCGAAAAGCCGGGCCCGGAGATCTACGACCACTCGTGCGCCAACCCAGCGCATACAATACTTATTGAGGAATGTCATCACCGCTTTTAAGATGGCAAACAGTGAAAGAACTGTAACGATAACCACCATAAACTGCCAAGTGATTACACCATTCTCATCGACCGGTTCAATCCCCATTTTTTCGGAAGCATTGTCAACAAAAGTTCCCGTGAGAGGCGGTGCCGTGTCGTCGGCCTCCTCAGGAGCGGGGGAATCATCGGAAACGGTCTGTACCTGGCCGGTAAACGGTTGGATTGCCGGGCCGATAAAACGCAAGATGCCGAACAGAGAACCGCCAGCAATAATCCCGGCGACAATTCCGATGATCAACCGTTTGCGGTAAGGCCTGGTATAGCCTAGAAGGCGTTTGTAAGTAGCAAGACTGCTGGGCACTTTGTTTTTGAATTCCTGATTAGACTGCTGATTAAAGACCTATTTCACTGCCGCCATCTGTACCGATGCTGGGGAATGCTTTCAGGTACAGTACGAGCTGTACTTGGGTTTCACCATCCTCTTCTTCAAGCCGCAAACCGCCCATCCAGCAATGCAAGTCACGGGTGATTTGATAGATCTGACGCGCTAGTTCAGAGTCCTCCAAATCGTATTCATAGCGGATATAGCCATCGGCTTTCGCCCCCATGGGAAACTGCGTGGTAAAAGCCAGATAATGAGTTTTGTCAAACCTCAAAGCAGACATGCTTTCGCCACTATAATCCGCTAAAGTGCTACCCATGGAGTTCAGAAAATATGAGTTATAATCATCACGGAACAGGTAGGCGATATCAACCCGCAATTTATCCGGATCGCCGAGACCAATCCCGAATTCAGCTCGGTTTAGGTTCCCGTCGTCCATATTCGTAATGGCCTTACCGGTCACGCGTACTTGAGATCTGGGTTGAACCTCAAAGACAATTCCGAGATCCCCCATATTGCCGCGCTCCCCCTCCTTTTCAAAATGGAAATCCGCGTAGGTTGTCAACTGGGCAAGGGTATAGATTTCATCCCGAGAAGGATGCCGTGTCTGTAGCCTTTGCTTAACCCCGGCCCGGACAAAATTCTGCTCGATAAGCCGGTCGGTGAGGTCAAAGAAATAAAGGTTTTCACGGTCCTCTGTCGGCTCCGGAATGTATGTGTAATTCAGGAAGGGCTGAATAACATGGCGAAGCCCGTCCACCTGCCAGAATTCACTCTCTGCTTTATCCCATACCCGATAAAATTTAGTGGACAGTTCCGCCCCTAATTCGCCGGTAACCCGGAGAGCACTGCCACCCTCATCATCGTACTTATTGAGGGCCGTTGCCAATGACGAACGATCTGGATCGTCGACTTCATACATTGCGGTCAAATCATCACTGGTAATATCAGCCTCACTGGTATCTTCATAGTAAGTCAGGCGCAACCCGGCCCGCGGCACAAACTTGGCCAAACCGCCGCCAAGCATAAACGGACGGTACAGCATATGCAACGTATCAAAGCGCAGTGACTCGTAGTCCTCCGGATACTCAAGCCCCGGCGACCGGGGCTTGTCAAACTCCCGCCAGTTCATTTTTAGATCCGCCAGACTGGTTTCGCCCTCATACAGCAGGCCCGGTATCCCGGGAACCGTCTGCCGCGGAAAATCGAAGCGTAATTCAGGCAATCGCTCAACTACCGTATAAAAATCATTCAGGCGCGGGCGAAGATTGAGCGAGGCGGTGAAGCGTTCATGGTCATAACGCAGATCAACATAGGAGCGCGGCTGCCGAAAATCATCAAAATCATCCTCGAACCAGTCCTCCAGGAAATCGATGTCACTCATGACATCAAGGTTAAGACGCAGCGTGAGATTTTCACCGAACTCCTGCCAATGCGAAACGTTGACCCGGTAGCGATCTTCTTCGATATTAAAGCGGCGGTTATAAGCATCCGAGGTAGAGGGCGGTTCATCGTCCTGAAGCGCATATAACCTTAGATCGGTGGCACTGTGCTCGGTTCGCCGCTCGGTGCGATTACCGACAGCAAACCCCCGTTTTGTGCGATAATCCAGTTTCAGGGTTGTGTCCAGATTTTCGTTTATCTTCCACCGTCTGGAGGCCATGACATACCCCCCCCAGTCGTCATCATACCCCAAGCGATAATTAATATTACCGCCATCTCGACCTGTATCCCATACAGCAAACGGCCAGTAGAACACCGGCACTTTGCCTACTTTATACCAGGTGTTGTAAGCTTTAATCTTGCCTTCGGGAGTATAGACCACTTTCGTGGCGTTAAGACTGTAATGTTCGTGATCGGTGTGGATATACTCACAAGTGCTCAGACTGACGTCATGGAGAACCAGCCGCTCGTCGTTTCTATAAACCGCTTTATCACCGGTTTCATACCAGGCACCGGCCAGGACCTTATGCTCGCCCGATTCAAAATACGGATCTTTAAAATTACCGGTCAGTTTTTCGCCGTTCCAGAAAAATCGCTTGCTCAAAGCCGGAGACTTGACACTGTCCAGCGTGTAGAAATAGACATTGCCGTCAGCCTCCACTTGCTTGGTCTTGGCATGAAACCGAATTTCGTCAGCCTCCAGAATCATGCCGCGATACGCAACCCGTACATCGCCGATGGCACTCACCCAACCAGTCGCCGTATCGAACTCATAATTGTCCGCCTGGACATTAATATCCCCTACCGTTGTCCCGACCCGCGCATCCGTTGCCTTTTCCTGAGCAGTGGCCGGGCCATGAGGCCACAAACACAAAAGCACCAGCATACAACCTGAGAAAACACCTGAAAAATTTCGAAAGCAGTTCATGTATTCTTCCTCCAGCTCAGGATAATCCCTGCCTACGGCAGGCAACAAGAATCGATTTTGCGGTTTTTTGATAGTCTGCCGGGGCCGGGGCAATGTACACCTGCCCTTTTTTCGGGTTCCTATGCATGAAAACGTAACATAGCGATTACATCACACTTCGTCCAGTAAACTGACAGTGTCCCGGCTTTGGATAATTTACGGATGCAAGTACTTTTGTATTTTGTCCGCATTCAGGTTATAGTGTAATAGAAGAAAATATGAGAGCATTGTCAGAGGAAGTAAGTGAAGCCAAAAAATTGTAATTCCACTCTGCTATAGAAAGGGACGATCGCCATGGAACAATATAACCTGCCGGATGAACTGCGAGGTAATTGGATCTGGCCTGAAGCCGATGGGGAACTCCCTGAAACTTACGGTTTTTTCTGTAAAGATTTTACCCTCAACGAACTGCCTAGTTCCGCCGAATTATGGATATCAGCCCGCTCCTTCTTTCATGCCTTTATAAACGGTGAACATCTGAGCTACAGCCTGGATCTGTGCCCCGTGCGAGGTTCTTATGCTTGGAGCTTTGACATCTCAGACAGACTGAACACCGGTCGCAATAAAATCTTCATCATCGCTCACAATACGGCGCTGGCACGCACTTCATGCCTTAAACAACCAAACGGCCTGTGGTGTCAGCTCAATATCAGTTCCCGCCCCTTCCTGTGGACCGATGATTCCTGGATGGTCCAAACCGGCAAGTGCTTTGCCGGAAACCGGCCACGCCACTCCCAAGCCGGTGCCTTCACCGAAAAAATCAACTTGGGGGAGTTGCAACATAATTGGCAGAGTCCGCGGACCGATATAAGCGGCAAAGGCTGGCGGCATCCCGCTTATTCAACCCCCCTGGATGACGAAAACTGGGAACTCATCCCCTTCCCCGCCCCGCCGATGACCGTCAGCCTCGCGCGCTTTGAATCAATAGTCAATTACGGAACTTGCCACCCGCGGTACGGCTATACTAACATCTCTTTTGAAACCATGCGCCAGACAAAGGGCGATGGCGTATATGGCGCGGAAACATACCTTTATTGTCGTGAAGCCATCGACACCGAGGCGGTGTTATTTGTTGACAATCCCGCCAAAATGTTTGTCAACGGCGAACCGATCTATGAGGCGGGAGTTCACCAGCTGCAACCGGGAGAGACATACGAAACCGGTACCGCCTATTGTTTTCGCCAGAAAGGTGAGGCCCGGACAAGCGTACCGCTCAGACTGAAGGAAGGCTGGAACCGTTTCGGCTTTTTCGAAAAAATAGTTCCCGGCACCTTTGGAATGGCGATGGTCTTAACCGGCTTCGGTGCTGGCAGTCTCAAGCTTGTGCGAGAACCGAACCGTGAAGCCATGCCGGGATGGTGCATTGCCGGTCCACTGCGCACACCTCTTCCCAATATTCTCGGGCATCTCGTGCTTAACCAGTTTGATAATCTCGATTTCTATATCCCTGTGAAAGAACACCCGCTGGATGAAGCGGCCATGTTAAGCGCCTACCGCTTTGGCCCCGAAAAAGGTAGTTCCGCGGACTTGACACAGAACCAAGACATTACCCTGAAGCAGGACGACTACGCAGTGCTCAGACTGCCGCACTGCCATTACGGTTGCCCGTCGTTTAAAATCAGCGGCACAAAAGGCGATGTCGTCTATGTAGTA
>JAWOEV010000210.1:0-8495 GCA_046482565.1 Lentisphaeria bacterium
CGGCACGCCCTCGCGGCTCGATTTCCCGATCCACTTCATCTCCGGAGAGCTTAACCAGCTCGTGCTGCCCTCGACAACGCTGGGCGTGGTAGTCTTGCAGGATAGCCCGGATTGCAGTCTGCAGTTCTTCCCGTAATCGCTTGCGACGAACTTTACTGGAGGCGGTAACGAAGTTATCTACCGCCTCAGTAACTCCGGTCACTGCTAAGTGGGCCGGGGGGGGGGCGGTCTGGGTTGTTGCAGCCTCTTGTAATAATTGCTGAATGGCCTCAGCGGCGTTTTTACAGGCCTGCTGGGCCTTCGGGAAGAAGGCGAGCTCGGTAAGGCATTCGTTCGCAACGGTATGGGCTAGTCTTGCCAAGTTTAATGTGGCGCGCGGGGAGGGGAACAGGTCGGAGCCGGGACGGATTGCTAAAACTCCGGTTTCAATAAAGTGGGCAGCCTCAGCCGATAAGCAGGTTTCCCAGTAACTGGGGCCGACAAGCCAGCCTGTGGAGGAATCGTGTTTCTGGCGTTCGGCTTGGGCGTATGCGGAAAGAATGTGTTCACCCAATTCACAAATTAAGTTGTCGGCAACTTGTCTGAAGCCGAGTAATTCCAGTTTTTTAACAATATGCGGAACCAGACGTTGTCGGGCGTTTTCGGAAAGAGTCAGTTTGGCTCGCAAGACATTCTCGATGCGTTCCGGGGACCAGGGAAGGGCATCAGCCGCGGCGTCGGGAATAGGCAGTTGCCGCTGTTTTGCGAAAGTGTGCGCGACGTCCGGATAGCCGGCATCGACCAGCATGCGGCTGATGATGTAATCAATGCTGTTCTGGTTCTCAATCCCCTCCGCGTCGTCTGCAGGCGGGACATGAATATTGCTTTCTTCACAGAGCGTCAGGAGAATATGATCGGCCATCCAGGTTTCTTTTATTCCGGAAGTCTGGAAGGCGCTTTCAAGGTCTTGCCTCAGTTTTTCCAGGTCAAACGGCAATTGTTTGCCGGTCTCGGGCTGAGGAAGGCTGTGCCTGGAGTACAGTTTGATCATGCGAACTCAAGACTCCTCGTCTTTCTTGCCAGCGCCGTGAATGTCAGCGAGCTTGTTTATTTCATTAACGAACTGTCCGACATCTTCAAACCGACGGTAAACCGAAGCAAAACGGACGTATGCCACTTGATCAAGCTTGTGCAGTTCGTGCATGGCAAGTTCGCCCAGATAATGGCTGGAGATTTCTCTTTCGGGGGTCTGGTTCAAGGCGATGGTTATATTGCGGACGGCCTCATCAATTTGTGCTTCACTTACAGGTCGTTTCCAACAGGCATGTCTTATGCCTTTCCAGAGTTTGTCAGGGTCAAAGTCTTCACGGGTACCGTCACGTTTGACGACCACCGCTTCGGTTCTGATTATGGCTTCGTATGTGGTAAAACGGTTCGCGCAACGTAGGCATTCCCGCCGCCGCCGAATGGCTTCACCTTCGCGGGCTATCCGCGTATCAATGACCTTATCTTCTGTACATCCGCACTGCAGGCATTTCATGATGATTGCTTCCCGTTAATAACTCAATTCGGGGGGGATTAATTGACGTCGTGGTGAATGCGTTCAACCGCAGTTGCCCGCCCGGTGTTTTCATCCAGTTCGATCAGGGTGGCATGTATTCGGATGCCGCTGTTAACAACATCGAAGCGGGCGGGCATACCCGTTACGAACCGGTGCAGTACCGGCTTTATGGCCCGGCCCAGAACCGACTCACGCGCCCCGACCATCCCCACGTCAGTCTGATACGCGGTACCGCCCGGCAGAATCGTTTCGTCGGCGGTAACTACATGGGTATGTGATCCTATGACCCCGGTTACCCGGCCTTCCAGGTATCTTCCCATGGCAATTTTTTCGCTGGTCGCTTCGGCATGCATATCAACGAAGATAATCGGGGTTTCTTTCTGCAGTTCTTCAACCGCTTCATCGGCAGCCTGAAAAGGTGAATCGGCCTGAACTTTCATAAACGTCTGCCCCAGCAGGCAGACAACCCCCACGGTAGCGCCGTTAGCAGCCCGAAATGTCTTGTATCCTACCCCCGGCTGTTCGGGCGATACATTGGCGGGGCGTAAGACAGCGGGAAAATCATCAATCTGCTCAACAAATTCCTTCTGGTCCCACATGTGGTCACCGCCGCTGAAGACGTCAACCCGCGCCGCTTGCATGGAGCGTAGACACTTCGGCGTCATCCCCCCCCCACCGGCCATATTTTCACCATTGGCAATCACGAAATCACAAGCTTCCCGTTCACGAAAAACCGGCACGAAAAAATTGACTGCTTTACGTCCGCCTTTACCAACTATGTCGCCTATAAATAAAACCTTCATGATGCCACGTATGCCTTTCCCGATTTTCTTGCTGAAATAAACTTCTATTATAGGTCACAGGGGGGGAGATTCAAGCTCACTGGTTGCTGACTGAAATATTCAGCCTGGATGAACATTCAAGTCACCACAACTGGCGGTCGAGGCTTCGGTACTGTATCGCCTCGGTAATATGATAAGGCTGAATGTCTTCGGATTCTTCCAAGTCGGCTATTGTGCGGGCTACGCGCAGGATTCGGTCATAGGCGCGGGCGCTGAGGTTTATGTCATTTATGGCCAAGCGCAGAAGGGCTTTGCTGTCGTCGCCGAGTTGGCAGAAGGTTTCGAGCTGTTTAGGTCCCATGTGAGCATTGCAGTGAATGTTTGATCCAGCTAATCTTTCAGCTTGCAGTTCCCGGGCTCTCAAAACTCTTTCTCTGATGGTGGCGCTGCTTTCGCCTTTCGGCCGGCTCATCAAGTCATGCTCACTTACCGCGGCTACTTCTACGTGGATATCAATTCGGTCTAAAAGGGGGCCGGAAATTTTTGACCGATAGCGTTTCAGCTCGCCGTGATTGCAACGGCATTGCCTCTGAGTGCTTCCGAGGTGTCCGCATGGACATGGATTCATGGCGGCGGCAAGAACGAAAGTAGCCGGAAATGTAAATGATCCCTGGGCTCTGGAGATGGTAACTTCGCCGCTTTCCAGGGGTTGGCGGAGCACTTCCAGAACATTACGCTTGAATTCCGGCAGTTCATCCAGAAACAGAACACCATGATGGGCAAGACTTATTTCGCCCGGCTTAGGCGTGGATTGGCCGCCCAGAAGTCCCGCATCGCTTACTGTATGATGCGGGGCCCGAAACGGGCGTTCGAGAATGAGCGGGGTATCGGTCGGCAGGGTGGCCGAAATGCTGTGAATTTTGGTTACCTCCAGGGCTTCCTCTAGGGACAGCGGGGGAAGGATTGAGGGCAACCGCCTGGCAAGCATCGTCTTACCGGTTCCCGGGGGGCCGATCATCATAATATTATGGCCGCCTGCAGCTGATATTTCCATGCCGCGCTTAGCGGTTTCCTGGCCCTTTACGTCGTCAAAATCGGCAGCGTCGATTGAACTATTTTTGTAAAGATCATTTATATGAATCCGGGTCGGGGCCGGTTTGTCGCCGTTACGGAAAAATTCTACTGCCTGCACCAGGTGTTTGATACCGAATACATTCAGGCCTTGGGCCACACCTGCTTCTTCTTGGTTGGCTTCCGGTACCAGCAGGTTGGTCATGCCGCAAATAGTGGCATGCATGGCGACGGGCAGGGCGCCATGGATAGGGCGCACAGTGCCGTCCAGGGCCAATTCTCCGAGTATCATGGTTTTCGTCAGGCAATCGCGATCGAAACCGTTATCGCCCGAGGCGGCAATCATGCCCAGGGCAATCGGCAAGTCGAACATAGTGCCTTCTTTGCGGATATCGGCGGGGGCGAGGTTTACGGTGGTATGACCGTGAGGCGGCGCAAAACCGTTGCAGGCCATGGCGGACCAGACACGTTCCCGGCTTTCCCGAATAGCGGTGTCGGGCATCCCTACTACGGTTATGATAGGATCGTTTCCACTGCCGCTGGGGTTGACTTCAACTTCTACTGTATAGGCATCAACGCCGCGGATAGCGGCACTCCAAGTCTTAGCAAGCATCTTCCCGAATTCCTTGAAAATAATCTTAACAAGCTAACTGATTATAGTATAAAATAGCGTGGGATATATAAAATGCTACACTATTGTCATGGAAAAGGGGACGGTAAATCTGGAACCCAGAATACCCAAGCATGAAAGAAGCGCGAAATTGTAAATCGCCCGCCGCATAAGATTGTCCTTAGCATAAGGTCTTTTTCCCCGTAGGGATACTTGGAATTCTATCGCGGGCATTACCAAAGCGGCCTGCCGCCGCTTTCATGTAGCTTGCCACATTCCTTGCATCTTTAGGTACCCTATGCTAGCTTCTTTCCGGTGGTCGAAACCAAGTTTCTTTCAGTTAATGGTAGCGAGGAACTACGCATATGCGAATTACGGTTGCCTACAACTTGCGGACCGACGATACGGAAGCGTCGGCCGAGCTTTTGAGTTTGGAAGACGTGATCAGGATCTGCGACGCGCTGCGCAGTCTTCAGCACACTGCCACACCAGTGGAAATGTCAGGCAAACCCAATGCCGTGGTCGACCGCCTGCTGGATAGCGAACCCGATCTAATTTTCAATGTGGCCGAGGGCACCATCGGCAGTTCGCGGGAAGCGTTTTACCCCGGTTTATACGAACAGCTCGGCGTACCATTCACTGGTGGAAATGCGTCGCTCCTGCATCTGAACTTGGACAAACACCTTGCCAAAACGGTCCTCAACTCTCGCGACGTACTGGTTCCCCGCGGCGTCTTGGTGACGGCGCAAAACACTGCCCCGCTCGACGAGCTGCAATACCCGCTTATGATCAAACCGAACTCGGAAGGATCAAGCAAGGGGATCACCCAGGATTCTGTGGTCGAGACACCGGAGGAGGCGCAGCAGCGTATTGAAAAGCTTCTGGATCGGTATCCCGCGGGCCTGATTGTGGAAGAATTTATTGTTGGCCGCGAACTCAGTGTGCCGTTCCTAGAAAGTTTTCCCGGCAAAGTCCTAGAGATTGTCGAGCATACCTTTGACTTAAGTAAAGAGGGTGTGAAACACAATGTTTACGACTACGACATGAAGCAGGGAGGGGAAGCGGCCAAAGCGGTCAGAGTCCTTTGTCCCGCCCGGCTGAAAACCAAGGAGCGAAAGCATGTTCTGAGCATGGCTCGCCAGGTATTCGACATTATGACCTGCCCAGACATGGGGCGGGTTGATATTCGACTTCATTCGAGCGGGCGCCCGTATTTCATTGAACTGAATCCACTGCCGAGCTTACACCCGGATGCTTCGCTTATGAAATCTGCCCGGTCGCGCGGTGTCGAGTTCCGGGATGTCTTGCGTCTGATCATCCGGTCGGCTGCGCGCCGCTACGGCATTACCTTGCGTCCTGTAAAACGCGCAGCGGCGGAGGCGTCCGCGACCGAATTCCAGCGCCCGACCGTCAGGCAGCTGGGCATTCAGATTGGTCGCATGCTTCCAGGTCTTAACAACGCGATTACCGATGTCAAGGGGGTTCGTGTCGGCCATT
Organism: Lentisphaeria bacterium; assembly: GCA_046482565.1. Taxonomy (GTDB): domain Bacteria; phylum Verrucomicrobiota; class Lentisphaeria; order Oligosphaerales; family MVZH01; genus JAWOEV01. Next base: position 5,501 of record JAWOEV010000210.1, read on the forward strand.
GCACCTGGATCGAAGATAACGTGCAGTTGCCCGGTCAGATGGGAACTACCAGTGTGCGGACTGGTGTGACCGCTATTCTGCCCGCCGGTCAGGCCTACGCAAAGCGCGTGGCGGCTGGCGGGTTCATCCTCAACGGGGTGGGAGAAATGTCCGGTCTCACGCAAGTCATGGCCACGGGGTGGCTGGAAACGCCGGTAATGCTCACAAATTCGCATTCGGTGGGACGCGTTCACGCCGGTGTGATCGCGCATATGCTCAAAAAACATCCGCAGCTCGGCACGGAAAGCGATGTGGTGTTGCCGGTTGTCGGTGAGGCGGACGATTCTTTTCTCAACGATGTTCGGGTTGGTGTGTGCACATCGAAGCACACGGCGCAGGCGATACAGGCGGCAACTTCGGGGCCGCTACTGCAGGGGTCGGTTGGGGCCGGATGCGGTATGACAAGCTTCGATTTCGCCGGCGGCATCGGGACGTCATCGCGTACGGTCGATCTACCGGAAGGCGGCGGATATACTGTCGGTGTGCTGGTGTTGTCGAACTTCGGAAAAATGCGCAATCTTACCGTTGACGGGGCTGTGGTTGGACGTGATCTGGACGCGGAATTCGGGGTCGCAGGCCGACGCGGTCACTCGGAAGGCTCGATCATTGTCGTGGTTGCCACGGACATTCCGTTGAACAGTCGGCAACTGAGTTTGATTAGCAAGCGGGCTGCGCTTGGACTGGGGCGAACCGGCTCGTACGCGGCCTCATCAAGCGGTGAAATCATCATTGCATTCAGTGCGGGCAATCGAACGCCGCGACCGACCCCCAAAAGCGATCATTTCATCAACCTGAAATGTATTTCGGAATACCACATCAATGTAGTGTACGAGGCGGTGGTTGAGGCGACAGAAGAGGCGGTGCTGAACGCCGTTTTCTCTTCGAGCGGCATGAGCGGCCGGGAGCAGCGATGGTGTCCGGCGATTCCGCATGAACGGGTCATTGAACTTTTAAACCGGGGCAGAGGCATCCATGAAAGTCATTGAAAAATATAACGACAGTCTGCATAATCCATACTGGAAATACCAACTGGGACCCGAATCTTATGAAGTGAAGGATACGCCGCAGCGGGTCGAAAACATTAAGCAGACACTTCGGAAAGACAACACGTTCGAATTTGTTACAGCCCGTTCATTTTCCGAGCGGCTGATAGCGAAATTTCATCCGTACCACGATTACATTCGGAACACTTCGGAGAGCTTGGGTGACGACGAAGAGTTCTATCCCGACCTGTTCCCGGGTGATGGCGCGCGACTCCCTCGGCGGGTTGATTCCATGCTGTGGGGCGGGATTTGGTGTACTGACGCCGTGACTCCGATCAAGAAGAAAACATACGAAGTGGCGCGGGCCTCCGCCGAGACGGCTCTGACAGGCGCGGAACTGCTCCGGGACGGCAAAGAGACCGCGGTCTACGCCCTCTGCCGGCCGTCCGGGCATCATGCCGGTCCGCGGGTGTTTGGCGGATACTGTTATTTCAACAATGCGGCGACCGCAGCAGAATATCTTCTGCCAGCCGGGCGGGTTGCCATCGTCGACATTGATTACCATCATGGGAACGGCACACAGGAATTTTTCGAGCAGACCAAGTCGGTGTTTACCGCCTCGATTCATGCGGATCCGACCGATGAGTATCCGTATTTCTGGGGGTATGCGGAGGAGTGCGGCAAAGGCCAGGGGGTAGGGAGCAATATCAACAAACCCTTACCGAAAGGCACGGATATTGACGGGTACCTTAAGGCCCTCGACCACGTTTTGAGCGCCGTGCAGGCGTTTGCCCCGGCGTACTTAATTCTGTCCGTCGGCTTCGACACGCATGCATCCGATCCGATTGGCGGGTTTCGACTGCAAACCGCAGACTATGCAATAATCGGTGCCAGGTTCGGTGAACTCTGCATCCCCACACTGATGTGCCAGGAAGGCGGCTATAATGTGGACATATTGGGTGAGAATGTCCGTACGTTCCTCAAGGGACTGCTTGATGGGTGGGGATGAAACATTAATATTTTGAAGCGCGCGATTTAAAACTAAGGTTATTTCGGATATCAATGCGCTCGAAACCGGCAGGCAGGCAAAATGCGTATCCTCTCCGGTTTCTGCTTCGTGCAAAAATCGGGTTAGGCGTCGAGGCTGTATATGACGGCTTCCTCTTGAACTTGCCGCAGATTTCCTCAGGTGAGGAACGCACCCTAAACACGAGACGCCCTTAAGCCGGTTCGTCAAGGAGGAATTCGAAGTCTTCGGGGGTGAGCCGGCCGGAGGCGGCGGGGGCGTTGCTCAGAAGCTGGTTGAACATTTCCCGTTTCTCGCTCTGCAATTCGATGATTTTTTCTTCAATGGTGTTGCGGGCGACCAGTTTCATTACCGTTACGGAATTCTGCTGGCCGATTCGATGGGTTCGGTCAGTAGCCTGATCTTCAACCATGGGATTCCACCATTGGTCGTAGTGTATGACGGTGTCCGCCCCAGTCAAGTTCAGCCCTGTGCCGCCAGCTTTGAGGCTGATTAGAAATACGGGGATTGTTTCGTCCCGGTTGAACCGGTCAACCCGCTCTTGGCGGTGTTTAGTGCTACCGTCCAAATATTCGTAGCGGATTTTCTGCGAATCCAGCCACTTTACAGCTTCCTTCAGGATTCCGGTAAACTGACTGAAAAGCAGCATGCGCCGGTTACTGTCGATGGCCTCAAAAATAATTTCCTGCAACAGTTCCAGTTTAGCGGACGGCACCGGTGCACCGTCCTGCGGCAAAAATCCCGGGGGGAGTAGGGCCGGGTGGCCGCAGGCTTGACGCAGGCGCATGAGTAGGGCCAGCATTTCAAAGCGGGTCTGATTCCAGTCTTCTTCTTCTTTAGAGCGGCGCAGAAGATCTTTCCCGGCCCGTTTGATTTCTTCGTAGAGCTGGCGTTGCCGGTTGCTCATTTCGCAGTATACAACCTGTTCCATTTTGGGCGGTAGCTG
>JAWOEV010000214.1:0-3751 GCA_046482565.1 Lentisphaeria bacterium
GTGGACGCGCCTCCCATCGCTGATTTTGCAACCGGTCAACCAATGGTATTTTACTACCTGAGAGTCACCGCTCAGGATAATGCCAGGGCATGGTCAAGCCCGTGCTGGTTTACACTTGACCGCTGATCGACACTCATCAACTGAAAGTGAAAGGAATTGCCAAAATGATTGATAACAAGTCGAAGCATCAAATGATCATGCGCTATCCTGCGACCCGGTGGCAGGATGCCTTGCCAACCGGTAGCGGTGTAGTCGGGGCTTTGGTATACGGGCAGATTAAGCAGGAGACGATACTGTTGAATCATGATGCTCTGTACTTCCCGACTGGGAAGCCCGAGGCGGTGGATGTCTCGGATCAATTGCCGACTGTGCGTCAGTTGGTACAAGAGGGCAAATGCCGGGAAGCGGCGCAAGTGATGCCTGCCGCTTATGCGGACCGCGCGGGCATGCCTGCCGACAATCAAGTCGCTCCCTACCAGCCGTTTTGTGCCGTCAATATTAATACCATGACCGAGGGTGCATTCAGCAAGTATCGGCGATGGATCGATTTCTCCACAGGGTGTGCCTGGGTTGAGTGGAGAGACGGCACCGTCACCTTCAGGCGTGAGGTCTTCGTCTCACGGGAGACCGACACAGTTTTTCTGCGTATCAAAGGCAGTGAATCCGCGAAGGTTTCCTGCAGCGTGTCATTGGGAAAAGTACGAAACGAGCAAACCGGCGAGACGGCCCATACAGGCCGCTCTCCTGCCGACTTCCAGCCCTCGACTTCTAAGTGCGTGTCTCTGGATGACCAAATGTTGATTTTTCGGGGATGCTATCCGCACGGTCAATCTTTCGGAGCGGTGGGTCGGCTTGACACAGTGGGCGGAAGCATCAGGGGCACGGATGAAGCATTGACGGTTGAGAACGCCGACGAGCTAGTCTTGCGAGTGCGGCTCTTCCCGGATGAGGATCCTGATGATGTCCTGCCGCGTCTAGGGTCGGAATGGGCCGCGACCCCGCCCGCATTCGACGCCGCGTTCAAAGAGCATAGCGCACTTCATTCGGAGTTGTATGAACGGATGATAGTGGAGCTTGAAGAGCAACCGCGGTTGTCCAATGAAGAGTTGCTGTTGGAGGCGTACGACGGCGAGGTGCCCATGTCCCTGATCCAGGCTACTTTTGAATTTGGCCGATATCTGCTGATCTGTTCAAGTCGTGCAGGCGGCTGGCCGGCCAATCTGCAGGGCATCTGGAACGGGGATTACGCTCCGGTTTGGAACTGTGACATCCATACGGATGAAAATATCCAAATGAACTACTGGCAGGCCTTGCCGGGCAATCTTCCGGAAAGCGCCCTCCCGTTGTTTGACTATTTTGAAAAGCATCTGGATGATTTCCGCGAAAACGCCAGGAATATTTTCGGGTGTCGCGGGATCCTCGTTTTTCTTGCCATGACAACCCACGGCCGGCAGACCCCCGCCAGTTATTCCTTCTGGACGGCGGCGGCCGGCTGGATCGGGCAGCATTTCTATGATTACTATCTGTTTACCGGCGACCGTGATTTTCTCAAGAACCGCGCGGTCCCGTGGCTTAAAGAGGTGGCACTTTTTTATGAGGATTTTCTGGTTGAGGGAGAGGATGGAAAACTTCTCTTCTGCCCATCGATGTCACCGGAGAATCGGCCGAGCAACGGAAACAGCCTGATCACCATCAATGCGACCATGGACGTCGCCATTTGCCGTGAAGTTCTCAGCAACCTGTGCGATGCCTGCGAACTGCTGGCAATCGAGAGCGCAGGGGTTGAGCGCTGGCGTTCTATGCTGGCCAAACTGCCGGTTTATGAGGTCAATGCAGATGGGGCGATAAAAGAATGGTTGCATCCGGCCTTCGAAGACAACTATCATCACCGGCATCAGTCGCAGATCTACCCACTGTTTCCTGGGCTCGAAATCACTGCGGAAACCCATCCGGAGCTGTACGAGGCTTGCCGGGTTGCGGTTGAAAAACGGTTGGTGGTGGGCCTGACAAGTCAAACCGGTTGGTCGATGGCCCATATGGCCAATATTTACGCACGTCTGGGTTTGGGCGACCGAGCCCTGGAATGTTTGGAAATACTCACGCGCAGCAGCTTGGGCTCCAATCTTTTCACCTACCATAATGACTGGCGGAAGATGGGGTTGAGCATGGGAGGTGGAAGTCAGCACCCGCCGTTTCAGATCGACGCCAACCTCGGCATCACGGCGGCCGTGCTCGAGATGCTGGTTTACAGCAAACCAGGTCTCTTGAAACTGCTCCCGGCGTTGCCTGAAAAGTGGGCAAACGGCCGCGTTACGGGCATCCTCTGCCGGGGCGGCATTACCGTCGACATGGAGTGGAACCGCAAAGAAAACCTATTTTGCGCCACGCTTCTGAGCCGGACGGAGCAGCAACTTTGTCTGCGCCTGCCACCGGGGATTGAAAAGGTTGCCGTTGATCCCGAGCAAAACCTTCTTAAGGCCGACGGCCAAAATTCCGATTATCTGGAAATTAGTTTGAAACAAGGTGTGCCGCTGTACATAAAAGAAGGAAATTATGATGAATGATAATTGCTCAGAAAACCGACCGCCCCAACCTTTTTTCTTGTCATTATGAAGATAGCGGTATGCATAAAACAAGTGCCGGATACGGCTGAGCTTCGGATTGACCCGGACACTAACACCTTGATCCGGGAGGGCGTCGATTCAGTTATGAACCCACTGGACGTTTTCGCGCTGGAGGCAGCGTTGCAATTGCGGGAATCCGGGGGAGGAGAGGTGACGGTTTTTACGATGGGCCCGCCTCAGGCGGCTGACGTGCTGAGAAGCGCGATCGCATTCGGGGCCGACCGAGGGGTATTGGCAAGTGACCGTGCCTTTGCCGGAGCTGATACTTGGTCGACATCGTTAACGCTGGCCAAAGCCATTCAGGTGAGTGACAATTTTGACTTAATTCTGACCGGTAAGCAGGCAGTGGACGGTGATACTGCGCAGGTGGGGCCCGGTATAGCAGCTCACTTGGGGTTGCCGCAGGTTACCTACGTAACGCGCTTGCAAAAACAATCAGAGCATAGCCTTTTGGTTACTCGTATGCTGGAACATGGGCAGGCGGATTTGGAGTTGCAGTTGCCGGCGGTTTTGAGCGTTCTCAAGGCCGCAAACGAACCGCGTCTACCGTCATTGGCTGGACGCTTGCGGGCATTGAGGGCTGAAATCCAAGTGTTGGACTGTAATGCCTTGGGAGTGCCGGCGGAGGAATTGGGTCTGGAGGGGTCGCCGACGCGGGTGGTTGATATTGCGACGCCTCGGGTCCAGCGCAGTCACAAACGTTTTGAAGGTGATCCTGATAGCGTGGCCTGCGAATTGGCGGCTATGTTGAACGGGGGTAGTTAGCCCGAACATTGCATGGAAAATGAGATTATAAAAATGAGATTATGTACCGGGTTACAAACTGTAACTTTATAACAAGCAGTATAAGCCTTTGGTATTCATATACATAACCCGCATAATCTCATTTTTTCATGCAACGGCCGGGCTCAAACTATAGCCATACAAGCCGGTTCTAACAAGACCGTCCGCGAAAAGGTATCAGGCCCATGCTCGTGCCTATTTCGGATGAGATTTTGTCTTTTCGGCGGAATGCGCTAGCCGTAAGCTAACGGTTTCCGCCGAAAAGACGAAATCTCATCCGAAATAGGCACGAGCATGGGCCTGATACCTTTTCGCGGACGGTCTTGTTAGAACCGGCTTGTATG
>JAWOEV010000248.1:0-11377 GCA_046482565.1 Lentisphaeria bacterium
CTTGCCTTGGTAGAGACCGGATTAGCCCGAACATTGCATGAAAAATGAGATTATGCGGGATACCTATATGAATACCAAAGGCTTATACCACTTTTTATAAAGTTGCACTTTGTAACCAGGTGCATAATCTCATTTTTCACCCGGAGGGCGAAGCAACAGCAGCACATCCGCCTTCGCTCGGGCAGCTTCGGCGGATAAATCTGACTGCGACACTGTTGCTTCGCGCAATATCCGGGATAAACGCCAGGATCGCGCTCGTTGTCGTTGTCGTAATCGTGGTCGTAGTCGAACCTGACGAAACCGATTACGACAACCGCAACACTGCCAACGACAACGATTTTATGGCGTTCAACTTGCGCAACCTCTGAGGCAAAGGCGACGAGTTCTGGTCGCCCTTTCAGGGCTTGTGTTTCCGTGCTTTTTATACCCCGGGTAAACCCGGGGCTATTTCAGTTCGCCCCTGTGGGGCTGGGGGAATTATTTTTTTGTGAAGGACGGGGGGGCAAACCGACATGGCTCTATGCTTTACTGCCGACTAGCCCAAGTTGCGAAACTTGGGCTATAAGTCGTTGCGCCGCAACGACCGGATTTCTTGTGGCACTACAAAACCGACGATTTTTTCATCGGTACTGACATTTTTGTGCCGGGCAGGTTTCGATGATCAACCCCCAGGGATACCACGATGCGCTGCCGTGGCTTTCCCTCCCGGTTACAGTAGGATTCGACCAGCTGCAGCGCTTCTCCCGAGCGAGTTGTCTTAATGCGAAAAAACATAATAAGAACAACATAACCCGAGGAAATATATTGCAAGCCGTTGGTTGGCACTACGAGGCTTGAATAGAGCTATTTTTGTTGCAATGCAAGGACTTATTGACACAAAATTTCTCAAAAATTTTGTTTTAGCCCGAATTTCTGCGAAATTCGGGCTAGGGCTTCCACTTCATTAAGCTCAATCGGGGCGGCATCGGTCAGGCGTTCGCAGCCGTCGGCAGTGACGACAAGGGTATCTTCGACGCGGATATATTCGTGTTGAGGTTCGCACCAGACCATCGGATCCATAACGCAGACAACGCCCTCACGCAACGGTTCGTTCCGCCAGTTGGTATTTATCGCATCATGCACGCTCAGGCCCACGCAGTGATTAAGATACTTGACCCCTTTTTCAATCATCTGGTCGAGGGTCGGCTTCATCATCCGTAATTCCTCAGGGCCGTATGTGCAGCGCTCAGTCATCTGGCGGGCGGCTTCGTCATAGATATCGGCCGGCAACGCTCCAGGGCGCACCAGACTGAGGAGGGTCTTATGATACTCGACAATGAACTTGTAGAGGCGCCGATGCCATTCATCGAAGGCACCGTTGACCGGCCAAACACGGGCGATATCGCTGGTGTAATGGCGCAGATCCGGGCCGCAGTCCATGAGCACGACCTCGTCTTCATTCAAGGTTTGATTGTTGTAAAAATAGTGTCCGTCCCAGGTGCGTTTCCCCCCTGCGGCGATGACCCCGTACCCCAAGCCGGCATGGCCTTGATCGCGGAAGACGTATTCGGCGACGGCCTGTAAACGGTTCTCCGTAATACCGGGCCGGGTAGCTTTCATGGCCTCGACCATGACGTTGGCCGAAAGTTGGCCGGCCTGGCGTAAGATTTCTATCTCAGCCGGGCTTTTTATGGTGCGCAGTTGCCGGATCAGCGGTATGGCGTCTTCCACTTTGATGCCGGGAACGCGCTCCCGCAATAATCGAATCAGGCGTTTGTGGCGTGGCTCTGCCTGATCCCATTCCTCCGCTTCACGCTTTTTCGCACAGCCGGTGGCTTCCATCAGGGATGCACCGCCGCCTTCAATTTCGGCGAATGGCGTATAGATCAGCTTGATGTTTGCGAGTGCGGCGGTCATTTCCGCCGTCGATTTGACGTGCTCGACCCGCAATTTGCCCTTAATCATTTCGGCGTCTTCGAAGCCGAGTTTATCCTGAGCCATTCCCGTCATGGCATCTCTTGGCGGCAGAAACAGGGTCGTTTTCCCGGACCCGCCTTCCACGAGAAGGTAGGAATGAGGTACATAAAGTCCGCAGAAATAGTAAAAACTGGCGTCCTGAACCCGTGCGAAAGCGGCGGGACAAGGCGGGGCACCGGCAATCAACAGGTGGGCTTCGCGGCCGATCATTTCGGCGATCCGCTGTCGCCGTTCGCGCAGTTCGTCAGCGGTAAAGTCCGGCGTGAAAAGCAGGTCGATAGGGGAACGGTTTGTGACCAATGCTGTGGGGGTTGAATTCATTGCAGTGAAAAACTCCTTTTATACTTCCGCGTCAATGGCGTGGTCGCTGAGATCGATCCAGATGGTTTTGGTTTCAGTGTACTGTTCGAAGGCCTGGAGCGAATTGTCACGGCCGCCGAAGCCGGAGAGTTTGTAGCCGCCGAAAGGGGTGGTGATGTCGCCTTCGCTGTAGCAGTTCACTGAGACGGTGCCGGCCTTAAGTTCCCTGCTTGCCCGCATGGCCTTTTTAAGGTTGCCGGTGAACAGCGAGGCCTGCAATCCGTAGCAGGTGTCGTTGGCCAGCTCAATGGCTTCCGCGTCGCTGCCGACGGTCATGACCCCAAGCACGGGTCCGAAGATCTCTTCCCCGGCCATTGTCATTTCCGGTTTGACGTCATCAAAGACAGTCGGGGGGATGAACAGCCCGTTGCCAATTTTGAGCGGCTCGCCGCCCAGGATAAGTTTAGCGCCCTCTTTCTTTGCTCCTTTGATGTATCCCATGATCCGGTCGAATTGTTCTCTGGACACGATGGCACCAAGGGCATTGGCCGGATCCAGAGGGTTGCCGGTGCGCCAGTCTTTTACTTTCTCCATGACCCGGGCCAGCAGATTCTCTTTAAGGGACTTGTGGACAATCAGACGGGAGTTCGATGTGCAATTCTCGCCCATATTCCAGAAGCATGCCTGGACGACGTATTCGGCGACGGAATCCAGATCCTCGGCGTCAGAAAGTACGATGGAGGGATTCTTGCCGCCGCATTCGAGCACGACACGCTTCAGATTACTGTCGGCCGCATGTTTCAGGAACATGCGGCCGACTTCTGTCGAGCCGGTGAACGAGATAATATCAATGTCCGCGTGTTTGCCGATCGCCGCCCCGGCATCCTCTCCGAGGCCGGGAACCACATTAAATACTCCCGGGGGGATGCCTGCTTCCGTGGCCAGTTCCGCCAGGCGCAGGGCGGTCAGGCTGGTTTGTTCGGCGGGCTTGAGAATGACGCTGTTACCGGCGGCTAGAGCGGGCCCGGCCTTCCAGGTCAACATCATAAGCGGAAAATTCCAGGGCAGAACGCAGGCCGCGACGCCGACTGGTTCGCGCAGGATCAGTCCCATAGCATCGTCCGTAGCCGGTGACATCTGGCCGTAAAGCTTGTCAGCGGCCTCGGCATACCAAGCCAGGCAGTCCACGGTTTCGGGCAGATCAATGGCGGCGCAGTCCTGAATCGGCTTGCCGCTGTCCAGGCTTTCCATGACGGCGAGTTCGTACCGGTGCCGTTTGATCAATTTGACCCACTGGATCATGGCGCTTTTGCGTTCAGATGGGTGCAGGCGTGACCAGACACCACTGTCGAAGGCTTTGCGGGCCTTGCTGACGGCCAAATCCACGTCTTCGGCACCGCAGGCGGCCACATTTGCCAGAGCTTTTCCCGTGGCTGGATTGCTTGTTTCAAAGGTCTTGCCGGATTTTGCCGGCATGTATTTACCTTTGATATAGGCATTTGTCGGCAGGTCAAGATCTGCGGCCCGGGCGGTGTAATCTTCGCAGGAGAGTATGTCACTCATGCTTGGTTCATCCTTGCTTGCTGGTTGTCTGTTTCACTGATCGCGGAACACCACTGACCACTGACCAATCAATCCCTTCCGTTCAGTTGCGCAATTGTTGTCCGGGCGTTTTCCAGGGCTTCGCGGAGTTGGCGTCTAAGTTCTTTTTTCATGGGGCGCAACGGCCGTCGGACCGGACCGGCCGGCAGGCCGTCGAGTTCGCAGGCGTATTTGACACACTGGATAAACTTGCCGCCGCGTTCGATCACAGTCATCAGCGGCAGCATTGCCTTCATGATCTTCCGCCCCAATTCAAAATTACCCTCTACGGCGCAGGCTTGATATAGTTTGATTGCTTCGGGGGCGAAAAAATTGGCGGCTGCGCAGACCCAGCAGCGTGCCCCCCAGACGAAGAATTCGAGCGCTTGGTCGTCGGCACCGCAGCACAGCTGCAGGTGGGGAAATTCACGGGCCAGCATATGAATCCGATTGATATCGCCGCTGCTTTCCTTAATAGCGCAGAACCCGGAATGCCGCGCGATGCGTTCCAGACACTCATGATCCATTTCAGCGCCCGAGCGTCCGGGATAGTTATAGAGCATGACGGGAACGTTTCCCGCCTTTTCGACGGCCAAGGCATGTTGCGCCAGTTCACGACCCGTAGGGGTTGAATAAGGGGGGACAGCAAGTAGAAGTGCGTCTGTACCGGCTTCACGGGCGGCTTCGGCAAAATCACAGACGGCTTCGGTCCGTATATCATTGACACCGGCGATCCAGGGGACCCGCCCCCCGATAACTTCATGGGCGAATTTGAACTGCCAGACCCGCTCCTCGGGCGTCAATGCATAATTCTCCCCCGTTGTGCCGCCAATCGCAATGCCGCTGACCCCCAGCTCCAGCTGGCGTTCAATGACCGTCGCATAGCCGTCGCGGTCGATTGAACCGTCAGCCTGGAATGGGGTAATAACCGGTGAGTAAATCCCCTCGAATTTCATGTCATGTTCCTGCCTTATTGTTTTTCCTGTTCCAGGAACAGGTGCACGGTATTATGAGTTTTCATTGCCGGCTGCAGAAAATCGAGCAGTTGTCCGTAGTTCAGGTTGGCTGAAGCATAAACCATCAACACGGGGGGGAGTTCTCGCTTGTCACTTTGCTGGCGCTCGGCGGCGTCCTTATCCAGCCGTTTCCGTACGTCCTCACCGTTTGACACAGGAAATGTATGCGTATTAAATTCCGGCTCAAAACTGCCTTCTTCCCAGACGGGTTCATGAAAGACCATGGTGCCGGTCAGTTTATCGTTTTTCTTCTCAAGGTGAATTTCCCATGCCTGCGTACGCCGATTAGCAGGATCCCGCCAGCTTTTGTCGGGTATGAAACTGCGATAGTACAACCTGCCTTTTTGCGGGGGTTCAATGCGCAGGGCCCCGGGGCGGTCCAGAAGGCGCAGCCCTCGGCATATGGACTGAATCTGACCGAGCTTCATCTCCTTGCTGAAACGCAATGTGACATACGGTTGCAGGCCGTTCGCAATCATCTTACGGCAAGCCTCCAATGCGGCGCTGATCGTCGATTCGGGGACGATTCGTTTGCCGGTATCGCTGTTCTTCAGAATGGACGTGGCTGGGTCTTGCACAGAAAGGGTCAGGTTTCGGATGCCGCTGTCACCGTCCTTGTTTTTCGGTTCCAGGACGAGGGTGTACAAATCATGTGCGTCCAGACGGTATTCAGTGCTCGGGGCATAAGAGCTGTAGGCCTCACGCTTGGACATTTGCCAGCCGACATCAAGTACGGCACTCGGATCATTGAAGGCCGAGATGATGGAATGCGGGTCGTACAAATCCGCCGCGTAGCCGCGCAACCCGCTGTTGTTCGGAGTGGGAACTATTGAAGAACCGGTAAAGATGAATCCTTTTTCCGGTATGTTGTCATCCTCACGGCGGTTCCTGATCAAATCCTCCAGGCGAATGGAGTAGCCGCCGTTATCCGATTGCAGTAATGCGGTTACTTTCCGGCCCTTGCCCCAAAATCTCAACTCAGCCGGATTGCGGGAACCTCCGGCTTCGAGGCCGATAAACTCGAGGGCTTTATGGATGTCGCTGGGCTTGGCGTACGACCAGAGAAGGGCTTCGTAGCCGTGTGAACTCGAGGTGTGGACGATCAGAAATTCCAGGGCATCCTGTCCCGAAACACCGGTGCTTTCCGTAAGTACCTCAACGCGCTTTTCCTTGCGGTTTGCCACTAGCCCCGGCAGAATCAGGACATCGTTTTCGTTTTTGTATTTTTCCTGATTTGCAACATCCCATTTGCGCACCTCCTCCTCTTTTGCCGGTTGCGGACCATAGGTTTCATACTGGTCATCACCATCTTGTGCAAGCAGGTTTGGGGTACCGCTGACAATAAGTGTCGCGAAAATAATAACATTAAGTAAGGATTTCATAAATTTTCAAATATCCATGCATTATGTAAGGAGTTTAGGCATACGGATAATTTCAAAACGGCCTACTTCGGACTTAGTTAGACGCTGCGACGTCGGAGTTGTTTCATTATATCTTCCATTGCCCCTAACTTGGCCCTCCGCGAAAAGGGGTAGACGTTTGGTTTTGAGTTTAGACGCCCCTGCCGGGCTTGTCCCGGTAGAGCGAAAGATTGGGAAATGCTTCGGTTTTCTCCCTCTTGCCGCCTCCCCGCTAGGGGGAGGCGTCTGCGGTTTAACATTTTGCAGACCAATCTGTTGCTCTACCGGGGCAAGCCCGGCAGAGGCAGCAAAACCCTTTTCGCGTACGGTCTAGGTATATCATTTTGTTGCTTCACAGACAAAATGACAGACAATTAATTTAATATTGAGCTCTTAAACAATAGTTCAACCAAAACCTTTCGACGAGTCGAAATATTAGCAGTTTGTCCCGACGGATGGCCGCATGCAACAAAGAACATTGACGGACATCTCCCTGTCGGTTGGTCGATGCTAAGTCCGACAAACTGTTCACTCTTGGAATTCAATGTAAGCAACACCTGCCGGGGGAATCTCGATTTCCTGCAGACCGGGCTGCAGGGGTAGGGATGCTTCTTTAAGGTTTTTTCCTTCGCAGTCCACGACGCGCAGCCGGCGCGTTTCGTTCACTCCCGCGGGGATTTTGATGCAAACCGTAGAGGCCAGAGTTCCGTTTACGAAGATTAACTGTTTCGGCATAGTTGCGGGTAAAAGCACCACTGTGTTGCTATAGACCGCCGACAGCCATTTACTGCCCAAGGCAGCTTGCACCTGGGGATAATTCATGCCTGGTTGTAGCGAGGTCAGCCGCCCATCGAGCAGCAATTCGCGGTGTTCACACCAGAATTTCAGGTAAGCGGTCAGCATGGCGCGATGATTTCTCGGCAGCTGATCAATCATTACGGAGATTTGCGGCACTGCAAACAGAGTGTGAAGCAGTTGCATGGCGGCCGATTCGACACTGTCCTTCGGGTGCCACATAATCATGTCCGAATGCACAGCAGTATTGCCAGAGAGTAAGCGCAGATCCAGCGCGTGGATGTGATTGGAATGAAAGTCGTTGGGGACATCGCCAACCCTGAAAATATTACCGCAACGGCGCATGGCCGGACCGATGTAGCTTTGCCGGAATTCGAGCATAACCTCGGGGTTGATAGCCCGTAGCCGGTCGGCCACTTCGGCCAGCAGGCTGGCCCCGGCTTCGGCCACCGTAACGTCGCGCCGCGGCGCTGCATCCTCGGGAAGGCTTTCCCCCGGGGCCGGCTCTGAAAAGGCATCGACAAAGTCCAATTTCAGGCCGTCTACACCGATATCCCGAACATAATGTTCGTAGATGCCGATAAGATATTCCCGCACGGCGTCGCAACGAGGATCCAGGCACCACCATTGGGCATCCGGGTTATTATTGGGTAGCAGGCAATCTTTGAAGCGCTCGCTCGCTTTGCTGTGAATGCCGACAAACGGCACGGAAAACCAGAGCAGGTATTTCATGCCGATATCCTGGACACGCTTGACATGGCCGGCTAAGTCCGGGAATTTACCGGGGGCGGGTTCCCAGTCACCGCACCAGGCATAACCGCGCTGAGTGACTTCGGTCTGCCAGCCGTCGTCGACAATAACCGAATCCATGCCAAGCTCTTTTGCCATGCGGCATTGCTCTTCTATGGCGTCCGGGGTAATCCCCAGGTGAAAACTGTACCACGTCGAGTACATCGGCAGGCGCGCTTTTTCCGGCACCGGCATTGGTGCGTATGCGTCGAAGGAGGTCCACCAGTCACTGACGTCATGCAGTGCCTCTTCATATCTGACTGTCCGGGTGTCCACCCGCAATCGAAAACTGTGTTTCTTTTGGGTCGGTGATGTGCGGGCCGGAATCTCGACGCAACAGTTCAAGATGGCGGTTTCTTCACTCATCTGCGCTCGCAGGGCCGCGGGGTTAACGGCGTCGGAAATGGCAAATGTCAGCTGGTTGGTATCATCGATGGACATTAGCCCATAGACCGGGGCGTTACTGGTGCCTTTAGCCTGGACAGTTGCCGCGCCCTTCCAGGGCATAATGGGTAATGCTCCCGGGCGTTTGGTGATCCAGCGCAGGTGGGTGTCAACCATGGGGTGCTGCCAATCAACCGTCAACAATGGCGGGGGAACGGGGTTCTTTGCCGTGGCTGTAAACTCGATCTCATAGACTCCTTCAGTCCCGGTTTGTAATAGCTTTGCCTTAGGTACGACATCCGGAGTGTGAGCCCGGAACGTGAAACTATAGCCTCCGGCGTTCAGCTCGCATGCGGCAGATTTTGCGGTCTGGTCTCTTTGTTCGGTCATTGCGACTCCTCTTTAAAATATCGTTGGTCACCGACTTCATCCTGAAGACGATGCAATTCATCTTTGAGCTCGCGTACAATATCTGCGTAATCAGGATTATTATAAACGGAGTTAAGTTCATGCGGATCTTTTTTCAGGTCAAATAGCTCCCATTCGGGTTCGTGTACATGTCCCTCCGGTGTTCCGGGTTGCCCCAACCCGTCTGCATAGTAATATATGAGTTTATAACGATGTGTGCGAATGCCATAGTGGGCATAAACATTATGGTGCGCCGCGTGCATCCAATAACGGTAATACATGGATTGACGCCAATCATCAGGGGCGTGTCCCTGCAGCAATTCCCGAAAGCTCCGCCCCTGGTAGTGCTCAGGAATATCGATACCGGCGTAGTCCAGAAACAGGGCGGGGAAATCGACATTGAGTACCATCTCTTCACTGGCGGAACCCGGGGCGATTTCTTGAGGATACTTGATAATAAAGGGCATGCGGAGCGATTCTTCATACATAAACCTTTTATCGTACCAGCCGTGGTCGCCAAGGAAAAATCCCTGGTCGGAGGTGTAGACAACGATGGTGTTTTCAGACAACCCTTTTTTGTCAAGGTAATCAAGGAGGCGACCGATATTGTCATCGACGCTGGCAATGCAGGCTAGGTAATCCTTCATGTAGCGCTGATATTTCCAGCTCTTGAGCTCCGCGGTGGTTAATCCCTCGGGGGCCGGCTGCTTCATATCAAGATCATCCAGATGTTCGAGTATGCGCATCTTCGCGGCGGCCGCAGGGCTGGCGCGGTTGCTGTAATCGTCGTTGAAAGTTTCTGGTTCGGGGATGGTAACGTCGTCGTACATGTGGGCATGCTTGGCATCCGGTTCCCAGCGTCGGTGTGGCGCCTTGTGATGGCACATAAGCATGAAAGGTTTATCCGCGTCGAGGCTGTCCAGCCAGTCAATGGACATATCGGTTATCAGATCGGTTACATACCCTTTCACATTGCGTTTGACACCGTCGCACACAAAATTCGGGTTATGGTATTCTCCCTGATTGATGAGAATGTCGTAATAATCAAACCCGGACGGCCAGTGTTGTTCCCCCTGCCCCAAGTGCCACTTCCCGACAATCCCAGTCTGGTAGCCGTTGGCCTGTAAAACTTTGGCTACGTTGTCAAGGCCGTTGTCCAGATGGGCACCGATGGTGGTTACGCGGTTGACGTGGCTATATGTACCGGTAAGAATCGAGGCTCGGCTTGGTTCGCAGATTGAGTTTGTGCAGAAACAATTGTCCAGACGCATACCGTCGTTGGCGATCCGGTCTAGATGCGGGGTTTTGTTGACTCGGCTTCCATAACAGCTCAGCGCATGAGCAGCATGGTCGTCGGACATGATGAATATGATATTGGGGCGTTGTGTGGGCATTTTTGCGTGGTTTCGAGTTTTGGGGTTTGGTGTTTTTCGAGGTTTTGGTAACGTTTTGCGTCTCACATAAGCATCGCCGGCGGCGCAAAGCGCTCGGGCTACCTCCGGGAGACCGTCCGAAGGACAGAGGCCATCCCGGAGGGTGGTAGCGAAGCGTCAAAGACGGGTGAACGAGAACGGCGACGAGACTGGTTGACGAATATAACACTCGTGAACCGTTCTCGTCAACCGACCTGGTTGAGGTGTTTCATGCAAGCCGACCCTCCGGCGCGAAGCGCCCCGGATGCCTCGGGGAGAGGCTGTACAGAAATGCTGAATTTTGAATATTGAATGCTGAATCTTGAATGGAACACAGGAGGCAAAATAGCATTCAAAATTCAAAATTCATTATTCAGAATTCAAGATTCAACATTGTGCAGCGGTCAAATCTCACATAAGCCAGCCGGTCGTCGACTTTGCCGACGCACGCATACGAATACCTTAATACCTTCACTACTCGTCCGATCCGTCAATCGTTCCGAAGCTGAAGCTGAGCTGATCGCTCGTTTTGATATCCACAATCTTACCGTCTTCAAGATAGACTACGCGGTCGGAGGCGGCGAGCATTTTATGGTCATGGGTGGCGGATATAACGGTAACCCCGTATTCATCCTTCAGATTTTTCAGGGTGCTGATCAGTTCTTCGCCGGTTTTCAGGTCGAGGTTTGCGGTCGGTTCGTCGGCCAGTAGAATGCTGGGGGTGTTGGCCAGGGCCCGGGCGACGGCGACCCGCTGTTGCTGGCCTCCGGAGAGCTGGCCGGGCAGATGGCCGTGCCGGCCCTGCAAGCCTACTTTATCCAGGATTTCACGCGCTTTCTTCTCGGCTTCTTTCTCATCGGTACCACCGAAAATCATCGGCAGGGTTACATTTTCGAGCGCCGTCATGACTTCGATCAGGTTGAAGCTCTGGAATATGTAGCCGATCTTCCGGCAACGTACATACGCGAGCTGTTTCTGATTCATATCATTAAGGTGGAGCCCGTCGATGCTTACCTCGCCTTCACTCGGCAGGTCCAGCCCGCCGACCATATTGAACAGAGTGCTTTTGCCGGAACCCGACGGTCCCATGATACTGAGATATTCACCGCGAGCAATCTCGAGGTCGATTCCGTCGAGCGCCATCACCACCTCGTCGCCCACGTCATACCGGCGTTTTACACCGGTGATAGCGATAACCTTATTGTTTGACATGCATTTCACCCTCTTCAATTTCAATTTCATCGCGGTTCTGTGTTTTCTCAATCTGCCCGTCGCGAACCCACGCGATGCGGTCTGAAACGGCCAGCATCTTGTGGTCGTGCGTTGCGGTTATGAT